>JAZNMD010000070.1:0-2453 GCA_045579385.1 Clostridia bacterium | reverse complement strand
TGTTATTGAATCCAGATCATCTGGTATGAAGGGAACTTACATCAAGGTGCTGAACGATGTGGTATTTGATGAAGTGAAAGAGTTAAAGAAGCAGACAATTTATAAGTGATATGTTATCAATGTAAAGTGAAAGAAATTTTACCTTTGAGATTTTGTAACTATTCAGAACCAATGTCATTAAGTTAAGCAAGTCCTGTCAGAGGATTCCTGTCATAAATTAAGCAGGTATTCGGAGGGGATGGATGTTTTACTGACTGTAAGAAGTGCAATAAGCGAATATATAGTACAAAGAAAAAATTTTAGATATGGCAAAAAGACAGATTGTATTGCATATCTGCCGCAAAAATAGTATACTGTTAACGACAGTTCCGCTTTATACAAAACGGTAGGCGAAACTGGCGGGTGGTTGGAACCGTAGCTGGCGGGCATAGGTTCTGCCTGGCCTGATCGGCAGTATATAACGGCTGATCAGGTCATTTATATTTCCGGGACCTATATTGTTAGAAAGAAATTTAAAACATATTTTTATCGCCATGGACAGATTGACCTGATACTCCCATTTACCCACTTCCTTTTTTGTGGGGACCTCCATGGTTATGATGGTGCAGAAATTATAAAGGGTCATCCGGCAAAGGATCTCGAATTCAATGTATTCCGGGGACTTGGAATGGAAGTTTGCGGTTCCAATCGTATGCTTTAGGTCACGGAAAGAAATTTCCTGCCCCCATCGGAGATTGTAAATGTGTATTATTTGCTCTGAGGAGAATTCATCAGAGGGGAGATTTGTAATAATGTTCTCATAAACTCCTTCTGCTATTTGAAAACGCACAACACGCAGTCGCATATGGTATTCAGGTAGGCTGTCTGTAATATAGTCAAAAGGAACAGCTTTGCATATATATCGGTATAGAGGCTCCAATTCGGGATGTTGCCTTGTTTTTTTTGCATTAGACCGGGTAAGTATAACATCCACCCACTTGTCTATCCGGTCGGGCAGGCAGTCAGCAGCAAGGAGGCGCTTTACGTTGATATCTTTGGCGCGGATGGCGAAGAAACAGCCTTTCTCAAGTGCATGGGCGAAAACATTATAGCTTGCAAAGCCCCTGTCTGCCAAGAAAATCGGGGAGCCTCCATACATATAGCGGTCTATCAGCTGACAAAGGGCGGCAAATTCGTTTTTCAGTCTTCCCGGCTGCGTAACAACATCCAGATACCTTTTGGAAAGCAGGTCATACAAGGAAACCGAATGAAGAGAGTTGAAGCCGTTTTTTGATCTGCCACTTGCGGGATGAAAGGTAGAAAGATCCTGAGGGTTCCTGGCAATGTTAAATTCGCAGCCATCCGCAGCAATGAGGGAATACTTTCCCATAAGTCCTTTAGTCGGGAAACGGTGGTTAAGCTGTTGGAGAATGTGTCGGAAGGTTTCCGGAAGGAGCTTTGCCCGTTGTTGTAGAAAAGCAGATGCAGTGGGGACTTCATCAGGCAGGAAATAAAAATATTTCAGCAGTTCATGATTGATACAGCCGCTTTCCATGCAGAGAAAGAAACGGATCAGCTGTACAAACCCCAGTTTGCGCTCACGTGTAAAATCTTTTTCAGGGTTTTTGACAAACTGGGCAGTGTTGCAGGCCATGGTATCCACGATTGCCCATAATGCAGACTTGACCTTTTGCGGGAATGACATATAGGTACCTCCTTGAAATCGAAAAGATAGTTTATACTTCAATTTCAAGGGCCGCTCTCGCTACCTCTTAAAATATAATCAGTAGCGAGAGCGGCCGCACATTTTGGACTTTGTGTCAACCCCTTTTTGAAAAAAATATTAAAATTTGAGTTAGACCTTAAGATAAGATTTTTTCATTGGCTTAACTTAATGACATTGGTTATGAATAGGTACAAAAATATTTTCTACAGAGTTTCCGCGCAAGCCTTGACACATTTACTTTAGTATGCTACTATAATAAAGCTGTTTAGTATTTACAGAAGAAAAGGGATGTCGTGCAGACGTTACCTAAAGTATCAGGAGGATATTTATTATGAAAAAATTTTTAGCATTAGTACTTGCCGGAATTATGGCATTGTCCATGGTTGCATGTGGAGCACAGTCTGACAAGAGAACAAAGTTGGTTGTTGGTTTTGATGCATCTTTCCCGCCGTATGGTTATATTGATGAAGCAACCAATGAATATGTGGGCTTTGACTTGGATCTGGCAGCAGAGGTTTGCAAGAGAAATGGCTGGGAGTTAGTAAAGACTCCGATTGACTGGGACGCTAAGGATATGGAATTAAATTCCGGCGCAATTGACTGTATCTGGAATGGTTTTACCATTAACGGTCGTGAGGATCAGTATACATGGAGCGATCCTTATGTAGACAACTCTCAGGTATTTGTGGTTGCCGCAGCAAGCGGTATCAAGTCTTTTGATGATTTGAAGGATAAAGTTGTATTAGTG
>JAZNMD010000069.1:0-4019 GCA_045579385.1 Clostridia bacterium | reverse complement strand
TTTCAAGCATCTTGCTTGAAAGTAGCGGAATGTATTCCGCTTAAAACGTCATTCTGACGTTTCCACGATTATGATTATAATATCAAATTGATATTATATATTATTAAGCAGGAAAAAGCAACCCCCCAAAGTGCAGTTTTTCCCTATTCCGACAATTTATTCTTCCTCCCGGAAAGTTCCCAGATGCTTCATGTCAGCAACACTGAATTCTTCGGGAACATATGTCTCCAGATAATCAAGCACATCCTTTACATCGTCCATGGATTTATAAAGATTCAATGCGCTTTGTCTCATAAATCCGCTGTCTGCTGTTCTTCTCATAAGTTGATTGATAAGGTCATAATACCCATTGGTGTTTAAAAGTGCAATCGCCTTGCTGTGACGGGCAAGCTGTTTAAGGGTTATAATTTCAAAAAACTCGTCAAAAGTACCTATCCCGCCCGGTGTCATAACAAATGCATCGGAAAGGTCCTCAAGCTTTTGCTTTCTTTCTCTCATTGTTGTCGTACGGATAAGTTCGTTGCAATTTTCAAAAAGAACACCATCTGCCGAAAAGAACGAGGGAGCAATCCCGATTATCTTTCCTCCTTCACGGAAAGCACCACGGGCAACAGCACCCATAAGACCGCCCGCACCACCGCCGAAAACAAGTGTGTGGCCTCTTTTTGCAAGTTCTTCGCCAAAGCGTTCTCCTTCTTCTATATAAATCTTGTCTATGGCATCGCTTGATGCACCGTATACACAAATGTTCATACATAACCTCCATTATATTTATAAATAAAAAATAATACGCAATAATCAATTTAATTATACCACGATACGCAAAGAAAATCCAGAACTTTTTGTTGACTAATGAAAAAAAATATATTATAATTTTGCGTGAAAACACTGGTATAAAACCGAAATATTGACGTTTTAGATATATGGAGGAAACACATATGCTGACCGAAAATATATATAAAGAAATGGGCATATCTGACAAACTGTTTTACTTTGGCGAAGAAATTTTAGAAAAACTTCGCCCACGCTTTGACGAAATTGATAAAACAGCTGAGTTTAATCAGATAAAAGTTATTTCTGCTATGCAGAAAAACCGTGTTGATGCAGCTTGTTTTGCTGAGTCTACCGGCTATGGCTATAACGACATCGGCAGAGATACCCTTGAAAGAGTTTACGCAGATTGCTTTAACACCGAGGACGCTTTAGTAAGGCCTCAGATTACCTGTGGAACTCACGCACTGAGTCTTGCACTTGGTGCTGTATTAAGACCCGGAGACGAGCTTTTGTCGCCCGTTGGCGAGCCTTACGACACCCTGCAGGGTGTTATCGGCATCCGCTCTTCCCCTGGCTCACTGGCTGAATACGGAATTAAATATCGTCAAGTAGACTTGCTGCCCGATGGCGGATTTGATTATGACAAAATCCGTGAGGCAATAAATGAAAAAACCAGACTGGTAACCATACAGCGTTCCAAAGGATATCAAACCAGAGAAACCTTTTCTGTCGAAAAGATTGCAAAGCTTATCCGCTTTGTAAAGGAAGTAAAGCCCGACGTGCTTTGTATGGTGGATAACTGCTACGGAGAATTCGTCGAAAGAACAGAGCCTTCCGACTTTGGTGCTGATATGATTGTCGGCTCGCTGATTAAAAACTTAGGCGGCGGACTTGCACCGTCAGGTGGATATATATGCGGCACAAAGGAATGCGTTGAAAACTGTGCTTTCAGGCTTACCGCTCCCGGTCTAGGCAAAGAGGTTGGGACTAATATGGGGTTAATGAGGCAGCTTTATCAGGGACTTTTTATGGCTCCTACTGTTGTCGCAGGAGCTCTTAAAGGGGCAATATTTGCAGCGAACATCTACGAAGCTCTTGGCTTCAGATGTATTCCTGATGCAACCGAATCACGTCACGATATAATTCAGGCAGTGGAGCTTAAAACTGCCGAGAATGTGTGTGCTTTTTGCAAGGGTATTCAATCAGCCGCCCCCGTTGACAGTTATGTAACGCCTGTCCCAGGAGATATGCCGGGATACGATTCGCAGGTTATTATGGCTGCAGGTGCCTTTGTTCAGGGGTCTTCCATCGAACTTAGTGCCGACGCACCACTTCGTGAACCTTATGCTGTTTATTTCCAGGGTGGCATAACCTGGGCACATTCAAAGCTTGGTATTTTAAAATCGGTTCAGGCTATGCTTGACGAAAATCTTATAAATATCGATAATCTTAAAATTTAAAGGAGATAAAAAATTTATGTGGTTAATAATAGCAATTATCGCAATGCTTTGCTGGAGTGGTTCTGACTTTTTCAGCAAGCTTGGTTCAAAACCAAGTGACAAATACAGTCACTGGAAGATAGTTATAGCAGTTGGTTTTGTTATGGGTCTTCATGCATTCTACGAAATAGCAACAGGTACACCCATCTCATTCAGGGCTATTATCTATTATCTGCCTGCTTCGTCAATGTACATACTTTCTATGATTTTTGGGTATGTTTCACTCAGATATATAGAGCTTTCTGTTTCATCCCCAATATGTAACTCATCAGGTGCTTTTGCAGCAATTTTGTGCTTTTTTGTTTTGGGACAAACCATTGACACTCTTTCAACCATCGGTGTTGTGATTGTTTCACTTGGTGTACTTCTTTTGGGAATTGCAGAATACACAGAAGACGACGAAGCAAAGATGAAGAGACAGCTTAAGTCCAACAGAAAGTACAGCAAAAGTGTTTTGGCAATTTTGCTTCCCATTTTGTACTGCGTTATAGATGCACTTGGAACATTTTTTGATGCTCTTATTCTGGAAGAAGGTAACACATTCCTCCCAGGCATTTTCCACTACCTTGAGGAAGATACCGCAAATGTAGCATATGAGCTTACATTCCTATTTATGGGTATCGTTGCGGCAATTTATGTTTTTGGAATCAAAAAGCAAAAAATCATTGATGCAAAGGAAGAATACCCCAAGGGTATTGCCGCGATTTGCGAAACTGCAGGTCAGTTTGCTTATGTTTATGCACTTTCGGCAAATCCCGTAGGTGCAGCACCTATTATCTGTTCTTATTGTGTGGTTTCATCCCTCTGGAGCGGAATATTCCTTAAGGAAAGACTTTCGTGGAAGCATTACGCTTCACTTGTCGCAGTGTTTGCAGGTATCATCATAATGGGTATCGCAGAAGGTCTTGCGGAGCTTTAAAATTAAAAATTTAAATCGGGCAGATTTTACTCTGCCCGATTTTTTTATTTGCGTTCCCTTAGCTATCTTGAGTATTTTTATTTTAATATGTGCTTTTTGAGAATGGGGGCTGGTTATCCTGTCTATAACTTCTATTACTTCTTCAGGAGGAGGATCAGATTTGATAAACTCATCATTAGTTTCATTCTGTATGTTTGTAAGAATATCTATTGCCTTGCTGACTTGATTGAAAAGGTCGATATAAAGTTTTTTGTAATCAACCATAGGGTAATTCTCCTTTATAAATAAAAAATGCGCCAACCGAAGCTGACGCACTAAAAATACATAGCTCCGATTGTCGGCAAACAAAAATTTTACAAAACCTATCAAGTATATGCAAAATGGAGCATCTGTATTTTTACCAAAAGTAAAAACACATATACTCAATAGGTATACAACATATCAAATTTTTGTTTGCCACGTACAGTATAACACTAAATCATTCAAATTACAATATATTTTTTTATTTATTTACAAGGGGATGCATTCCGCTTGGACCCCTCTTAACACCGATTTATAACTCAGGAGCTTGTAATTGCTCATCTTTCCTAAAATACCGAACGCTCGGATACACAAACTCTTTGTGTGCCTCACTAAAATGCCTTGCCAGCAAATGAAACTGACTGCAAGGCATTTTTCGATATTTTAGAAAATTCTCACAAACAATCTCCAATCGTCATAAATAAGGTGTCTTTTTGCTGGGGTATTCCTCTTAAGACCAGCTCTCAAAGCCGGGCAAAAAAATAACCCGCTTATGAGCGGCGATTGCAGGATGTTTTGAAAATTGT
>JAZNMD010000068.1:0-6632 GCA_045579385.1 Clostridia bacterium | reverse complement strand
TTATGCATATCTTCTTGCAAAATCCAATAACGGAAAGTTTATTTTAAGAATTGAGGACACCGACCAGGAACGTTATGTTGATGGTGCGGTTGATGTTATTTACAGAACAATGAAGGATACGGGTCTTATTCATGACGAAGGTCCGGATATTGGTGGAGATTTTGGTCCATATATTCAAAGTGAAAGACGTGGAATTTACAAAGAATATGCTGAAAAGTTGGTTGAAAGCGGTCATGCATATTATTGTTTTTGCGATAAAGAACGTTTGGAGGAGCTTCGTGCAAGGCAGACTGTTATGAAAGTTCCTACAAAATACGATGGTTTGTGCAGTAAGCTGTCAAAAGAAGAAATACAGGCAAAGCTTGATGCCGGAGTACCGTATGTTATCAGGCAAAAGATGCCCAAGACGGGAAAAACTTCGTTTATTGATGAGGTTTTTGGGGAAATATCTGTTGAAAATGAAATTCTGGACGACAATGTTTTGCTTAAAGCTGATGGTCTTCCGACTTACAATTTTGCAAATGTAATCGATGACCACCTGATGAATATTACTCATATTATTCGCGGAAGTGAATATCTTTCATCAACACCAAAATACAATCTTTTGTATGAAGCTTTTGGGTGGGAAATTCCAAAATACGTTCACGTGTCGCCGGTTATGAAAGATGCAAACAACAAGCTTTCAAAGCGTCACGGAGATGCATCTTATGAAGATTTTATTGAAAAAGGTTATCTTAAAGAAGCTATTGTAAACTATATAGCACTTTTGGGATGGGCTCCCGGTGATGAGAGAGAAAAGTTTACAATGGATGAGCTATCAGAAGCATTTAATGTAAAGGGTATAAGTAAGTCTCCTGCAATTTTTGATGAGAAAAAACTTGCATGGCTTAATGGCGAGTATATCCGTGAACTTTCGCCTGAAAAATTCCATGAACTTGCTTTGCCATACTATAATGGGGTAATCACAAACCCCGCAATTGACCTGAAAGCCGTATCCGAGCTTCTTCAACCCAGATGTGAAAAGCTTTCCGATATTCCGGAACAGGTAGACTTTTTTGATACTTTGCCTGAGTATGACAATGAGCTTTATACTCACAAAAAAATGAAAACAGATGCTGAGAATTCACTTGAAGCGCTTTTGGCTGTGCTTCCGGTAATTGAAAATATTACCGAATGGACAAAGGAAAATATACACGATGAGTTGATTGCCTTGGTTGAAAAGCTTGAACTCAAAAACGGCAGAATTTTGTGGCCTTTGAGAGTTGCAGTTTCAGGAAAGGCATTTACCCCCGGCGGTGGTGCTGAGCTCGCCTTTATTTTAGGCAAGGCGGAAAGCATCTCCCGTATTAAGAAGGGTATAGAAAAGCTTTCAAAATAAATTACAGAAGGAAATGATAAAATGGACATTACAGCAAAATTTTCAGAAAAAGTGAAGCATCTGGAAGCTTCTTCTATAAGAGAAATTTTTAAGCTTCTGGCAAAACCGGGAATTATCAGTTTTGCCGGCGGAGCACCGGACCCCAAGCTTTTTCCAAAGACTGAGTTTGCAGAAATAGCAAAAGAAATTCTTGAAACCGAAGGAAATGTTGCTCTTCAGTACGGAATAACGGAAGGCTATGCACCTCTTCGCGAATGGACAAAAGCACGTCTTGTAAGCCAGAATATTTTAAAGCCTGACGATGATGTGATTATTGTCAGCGGTGGACAGCAGGGAATTGACCTTGCTTCCAAATCTCTTATAAATCCTGGCGACGGTGTTGTGTGTGAGGAACCAAGCTTTATCGGGGGTCTCAACTGTTTCCGCTCATATAATGCGGAGCTTTTCGGTGTTCCGGTCGAAAGTGATGGTCTTGATACGGAAAAATTAGAAGAGCTTCTTAAAAGTCATCCCAATATAAAGCTTCTTTATACAATAGCTACATTCCAGAATCCCTCTGGAATAACTATGTCACTTGAAAAACGTAAAAAAGTTTTGGAACTTGCTGAAAAATACGACATTTTGATTTATGAGGACAATCCTTATGGCGAGCTTAGATTTAGCGGCAAAGAAATACCGACTATAAAATCTCTTGATACCACGGGAAGAGTAATCTATTTTGGTTCATTTTCAAAAATTCTTGCTCCGGGTATGCGTCTCGGTTTTACTTCAGCAAAGACAGAGCTTCTTGAAAAAATGGTTATCTGTAAACAGACCCAGGATGTACACACGAATGTTCTGTCTCAAATGATTGCATACAAGTTTGTTACAAAGTATTCTATTGATGAACATATAGAAAGACTTCGCAAGGCTTACGGAAGAAAGTGCAAGCTTATGATGGAAGCTATGGATAAGTACTTCCCTGAATCAGTTAAGCATACATCCCCAGAAGGCGGTTTGTTCCTTTATTGTACCATGCCTGATGGGTTTGATAGTAAGAAGCTTATGCAAAAAGCACTTGAACGCAACGTAGCGTTTGTTCCCGGTACTTCCTGTATGATTGACGACAAAGCTACGTACAGTACATTCAGAATGAATTATTCAACTGCAAGCGAAAATGATATAGAGACAGGAATAAAAGCACTTGGCGAAGTTTTATATGAATATATGGAGGGTTAAAATATGGAATCAAATATTCAGGCACAACCTAAAAAGCGTATTTTAAGCGGAATTCAACCCTCAGGAGCACTTACTTTAGGTAACTATGTGGGTGCACTTAGAAATTGGGTGGAGCTACAGAAGGAAGATATCTACGAAAGCTATTATATGATAGCTGACCTTCATTCTATAACTGTAAGACAAGACCCTAAATTTCTCAGGAAAAACAGTCTGGATTTGCTTGCTATTTTTCTTGCTTGCGGACTTGACGGAGAAAAGGAGCCTATATTCTTTCAATCTCACATTCCTGCTCATACTCAGCTTGGTTGGGTCCTTGATTGCAACACCTATATGGGAGAGCTTTCCAGAATGACTCAGTTCAAGGACAAAAGCCAAAAGCATTCTGATAACATAAATGCGGGACTTTTTACATATCCGTCACTTATGGCTGCTGATATACTCTTATATCAGGCTGATCTGGTTCCAGTAGGCAAAGACCAGAAGCAACACCTTGAGCTTACGCGCGATCTCGCAAATCGTTTTAACAATGCTTACAGCGATACATTCAAGGTGCCGGAGCCTTATATTCCCAAGGTTGGAGCAAAAATAATGAGTCTTCAGGAACCTACTCAGAAAATGTCAAAATCTGATCCTAACGAAAATGCTTATATCCTGCTTTTAGACCCAATTGACAAGGTAGTAAAAAAGATAAAAAGAGCAGTTACGGATTCAGGCTCTGAGGTTTGCTGTGGCGAAGGTAAAGAAGGTATAGAAAATCTTATGAGCATTTATTCATCCGTTACAGGAAAGGATTTTGAAAAAATCACAGCTGAATTTGAAGGTAAAGGCTATGGCGATTTCAAATCAGCTGTTGCGGAAGCAGTTGCCCAAACACTAAAACCAATCCAGGACAAATATGCTGATCTCATGAAGAATAAGGATTATCTTGAAAAGATTTATAAAAGCGGTGCCGAACAGGCAAGATACACTGCTGCAAAAACCATTTCAAAGGTATACAGAAAGGTTGGTTTTATTCAGCCTTAGAACAATATAGGGGGAACGGAAGATAATGTTTACAACAAGTGGTGTTTTTATACTTTTAGCCTTGGTTATGGCGTTTCTTATTTCGTTTGCATCAACACCTACTGTCATTGCTCTTGCGGGGAAAATAAAGGCGATAGATATCCCAAAAGATGAGCGAAGAGTTCACAAAAAACCAATTCCGCTGATTGGTGGTCTTGCAATATTTTATGGTTTTGTAATAAGCGTTTTGTGTTTTGCTGTTATTGACCGACCAACAATGGGAATTCTTTGTGGTGCCATTATAATGGTAACGGTAGGCATTATTGATGATATGCGTGATTTAAAAGCTGTAATAAAGCTGTTTTTACAGATTATTGCAGCACTTATTGCTGTTTATTTTGATATAGAAATTCAATATATAGCAAATCCGTTTTTTGCCTGGTTTGGACCTGAGTACATTAATTTAGGTATTTGGTCAATACCTCTCACGGTTGTTTGGATTGTAGGTGTTACAAACGCAGTCAATCTAATTGATGGCCTTGACGGATTGGCTGTCGGAATCTCATCTATCGCTTCGGTAGCACTTTTGTCGCTTACATTGATTTCCAGAAACCTGAATGCTGCAATTTTGACAGCAGCACTTGCGGGAGCAGGGTTTGGTTTCCTTCCATATAACTTCAATCCTGCAAAAATATTTATGGGAGACACTGGCTCTACATTTTTAGGCTTTGTTCTTGCGTGTATTTCAATTCAGGGACTTATGAAAATGTATGCCATTATATCTTTTGCAATTCCGGTACTTATTTTGGGCTTACCTATATTTGATACCATATTTGCAATTCTTAGAAGAATTGCAAAAAAGCAATCTATAATGACCCCAGATAGAGGGCATTTGCATCACAGATTGATTGATATGGGCTTTTCACAAAGGCAAACGGTTGGTATTTTATATACCCTTACAAGCATACTGTGTCTTACCGCTGTTGTTATGGCACTTAAAGATACACTTCGCGGTTTGATACTGATATTTGCTGTTTTATTTGTTCTAGTAGTAAGTTTTATTGTTATGGATAATAAGGGAGGAAAAAACAATGAATAAAATTAAAGTAATGACCATTTTCGGCACTCGTCCTGAGGCTATCAAAATGGCGCCGCTGGTAAAAGAACTTGAAAAGTATGAAGAAATCGAGTCTTTGGTATGCGTTACAGCACAACATCGTCAGATGCTTGACCAGGTTTTGGATATTTTTGAGATAAAGCCTGACTTTGACCTTGATATTATGAAAGACAGACAGACTCTTTTAAGTATTACAACAAAAGGGCTTGAAGGTCTTGATGCAGTAATGAAAGAAGCAAAGCCTGACATAGTGCTTGTGCATGGTGACACTTCCACAACGTTTATAGGAAGCTTAGCGGCTTTTTACAACCAGGTAACAGTTGGTCACGTGGAAGCCGGACTCCGTACTTACGACAAATACTCGCCATTCCCAGAGGAAGTAAACCGCCGACTTACAGGAGTTATTGCGGATATGCACTTTGCACCTACTGAGCGTAATCGTATGAATCTTTTAAAGGAAAATGTTCCTGAAGATACCATCTATATAACCGGAAATACGGTTATCGACGCGCTCAAAACAACAGTAAAACCTGACTATATTTTCAAAGACGAAACACTTAAAAATACCGATTGGGAAAATAAACGTGTAATTGTTATGACAGCACATAGAAGAGAAAATCTTGGCAAACCTCTTGAAAATATTTGTAAGGCAGTAAGACATATTGTTGAAGAGTTTGAAGATGTTGAAGTGATTTATCCGGTACACATGAATCCGGCTGTACGTGAGGTAGCAAACGAGATTCTTGGCACATCTGACAGAATAAAGCTGATTGAACCTGTTAATGCGGACGAGCTTCACAATGCTATAAGTCGGTGCTTTATGGTTATGACTGATTCCGGTGGACTTCAGGAAGAAGCTCCGTCTCTCGGTAAACCTGTTTTGGTTATGAGAAATGAGACAGAAAGACCTGAAGCTGTTGATGCCGGAACTGTTAAAATAGCCGGAGTAGAAGAGGATGTAATCTATAACATGGCAAAAACTTTGCTTGTAGATGCTGAAGAATATTCAAAAATGGCAAAAGCAGTGAATCCTTATGGCGACGGTCTGGCATCAGAAAGAATCGTTAAGGCTATTATCGAAAAATACTCTAAATAACAAATTCGAGGCGATGCAATTATAAAAAGTATATTGAACTTTATCGCGAACATCCTTTATCCGCCAAGATGTATATTTTGTGAAAGGATTATGGAACCAAACACTATACTAAATGTTTGCAAAGATTGCGGAAAATCCGTTCACTTTTGTTATGATGAGACTTGCTGTGAGAAATGCGGAAAACCGATAGTGAGTTTTGGTAAGAAGAAGCTTTGTTATTTTTGCATCAACGAAAAGACAAAATATTTTGATAGAATTGTTTCTGCATTTGTCTATGAAACAAAAGTAAAAGATGCAATAATCAAATTCAAGAAAACAGGACTTAAATCGCATACCTCGGTGTTTTCTGAATGTGTTACGGCAAGAATTTTTGAAGAATACTCTGAGATTAAATTTGATTTTCTATGCGGAATCCCTCCTCATAAAGGTAAAGCACTTGACCAGGTTGATTTACTGTCCTCGCTTATTTCAAAAAAGCTTGAAATTCCATATAGAAGTAATTTGTTTCAGTTTACCAGAAAGGTAAAAAAGCAAAGCACGCTTGGCTATATAGCAAGAAAAGAAAATGTAAGGGACAGTCTTAAAATCAGAAGCAAATATAATTTAAGCGGTGCTACGGTTTTGCTGATAGATGATATATGTACAACCCGAAGCACATTAATAGAAGCTGCACGGGCACTTAAGGCAGCAGGTGCAAAACGTGTGTATGCGGCAACTGTTGCGACAGTCAGAAATCCTGATTGATAATAAATATCCCCCCGTATAACGGGGGGTATTTCAGTTTCGGGCATAGCCCTACCCTCTACTGGCTACGCACAAGT
>JAZNMD010000067.1:0-4993 GCA_045579385.1 Clostridia bacterium | reverse complement strand
CCGGCAATCAGCGCCCTCAAGGGGAAGCCTGCGAAGAAACAACCCGTTTATGGGTAGCAGGTAACAGTTGCATGGCTGGCAGGCCAATAAAAAAGCGCACTTGTGCGTAGCCAGTAGAGGGTAGGGCTATGCCCGAAAATGGAATACCACCCTTTATACGGGGGGATATTTATTGTGTAATGAGAAATATGAGAAGCATTCAGTCTGGCAGTGGGATATTTATTGGCGATAACCGCTTATCACTGTCCGCACTTAAGGCAAGATGATTGATTTTAGGTTGTTGGTCGGATGTGAGATTATATTTCTTAAATTGAATGCAGGGCTGCATTTGCGATGGGTTTAATCAGAAGCATATAAACATAAAAATAGATTGGTATTTTTTAAAATTTTCCTTGCAAGCTATTGCAAAAAAACTGATAAAATAGTATAATAAATAATGTATATTTATAGCTTGATTTATGATTTTTTGTAACGAAAATTAATGTTAGGTATCTATTTATTTAAAGGGTTTGCAACTTATTTTTTGAATTGAGGTGTTTTTGTCAGTGAAGGAGGTAAATCCAAAGGAACTGCTTCGTCAGCAGGATTTTATTGAAAAAATAAAAAGTGAAAACAAAGCTTTGAATTATACTCCTTTTGCGTTTGTTGAAACCTACGGATGTGCTCAGAATGAAAATGATTCTGAAAAGCTTAAAGGTATGCTTGTTGACATGGGTTATGCAATTTGTGAGAGCTCAGATGATGCTGACGTGATACTTTTTAATACTTGCTCGGTGCGTGAGAATGCAGATTTAAAGGTTTTTGGCAACCTTGGTGCACTTAAGCATGCCAAGACAAAAAAGCCTAATTTGATAATTGGTGTTTGCGGTTGTATGATGCAACAAGAACATATTGCAGAAGAAGTGCGAAAAAAGTATAAGCACGTGGATATGGTGTTTGGCACACATTCACTTTATAAGTTCCCTGAAGTTTTAAACAAGGCAAGAGAGGGCGTGAGAGCTTTCTTTGCCGAAGATTCCGAGGGCGAGATTGCCGAGGGGATACCGGTATATCGTGAAAAGCCTCCGCTTGCCAAGGTTTCAATTATGTATGGTTGCAACAATTTTTGTACCTATTGCATTGTTCCGTACGTGCGTGGGCGTGAACGAAGTCGTGAGCCTGAAAATATTTTGGCAGAGCTTAATCTTGTGGCGGCTCAGGGTTATAAAGAAGTTATGCTTCTTGGACAAAATGTTAATTCCTACGGAAAGGACAAGCATGATGGAATGAACTTTGCTCAGCTTCTTAAAGAAGCTTGTAAGGTTGATGGTATTGAAAGAATACGCTTTATGACATCGCACCCAAAAGATATATCAAATGAACTTATAGATGTGATGGCTGAGGAGAAGAAAATCTGCAAGCAGCTTCATTTGCCTTTGCAAAGTGGTTCAAATAAGATACTTGAAAAAATGAACAGAAGATACACAGCGGAAAAATATCTGGATATTGTAAAGCGTGTGAGGGAAAGAATTCCTGAGATTGTACTTTCTACGGATATTATTGTGGGATTCCCCGGCGAGACAAATGAAGATTTTGAAGAAACGATGAATGTTCTTCGAAAGGTAAGATATGACACCGTATTTTCTTTTATATATTCAAAGCGAAAAGGAACTCCTGCAGCCGAGATGGAAGATTGCCTTACGGATGAAGAAAAACACAAAAATTTTGACCGGATGATTGATTTGCAGAATGAAATTTCGAAAGAAAAAAACGATGAATATTTAGGGAAAAAGTTAATCGTTCTGGCGGAAGGCATGAGCAAAACCAATGATGAATTCCTAAGCGGCAGAACGGACGGTGGAAAGATTGTAAACTTCCGTGGAGATAAAAACCTTGTGGGTAAGCTTCTGACGGTTGAAATCACAGAATCTAAAACGTGGTCGCTGATGGGTAGAATTATGTAAAGGATGGACTAAATTATGAAAGTCATGGAAAAATTACAAATGGATACTGACGGACTGATAAAAAATGGTCCTATTAACATTGTTGCCTTTGGGGACAGCGTTACACACGGTGCCCGTAATGGATGGAATGACTACGAAAACGTATATTGGAATTTACTTAAAAAGAAGTTAAATGCTGTTCGGGATTCAGTTCCAATAAATGTGATAAATGCGGGGATAGGAGGAATAACCGCAACAGCATCCATTGCAAGGATGCGGCGTGACGTGCTTTCGCACAAACCGGATATGGTTATAGTTTGCTTCGGTCTTAATGATGTCAATGGCACATTGGAGGATTATTTAAATTCTTTAAAAACAATTTTTGCTTCCTGCAAAGACTCAGGTGCCGAAGTGATTTTTCTGACACCCAATATGCTTAACACATATGTTGCGGCTGATACAGCGGAAATATACAAAGATTATGCTGTGGTAACTGCAGGTTATCAGAATGAGGGCAGGATGGATGAGTATATTTATTCGGCGGTAAAGCTTGCAAATGAAATGGACATCTCTGTTTGTGATTGTTACAGCGAATGGAAAAAGCTATACGAAAAAGGCGTGGATACTACACAGCTTTTGATAAACAGAATCAACCATCCTGATCAGGAAATGCATAATCTTTTTGCAGATATGTTATTTGAACTGATAACTAAAGATAACCAAAGTATTAATGAGAAACCTTTGGATACAATGTATTCTGAGGAGCAATAAAAAACACTTTCAAAATGGATAAAGAGGAGAAAATATTATGAGAAATGAGATAATAGATAAGGCACAGGAACTTGGAACAATGATTGCTGAAAGCGAGGAAAGAGCAAGGGTTTCGATTGCGTCAGATAAGATGAATGCTGATGAAGAGGCTGTAAAATTGCTTCAGACTTACAACGCCAATCGCAAAGCGGCAACAGAAAAGCTGAGAGGCACAAATCCTTCAAAGGAAGATCTTGAGGAGTTTAAAGCATATGTTCAGGCAGAATTTGAAAAAATAGCAGGGAACGAGCTTATCTCGGAATATATTGAGGCAAGTCGTGAGTTTGACAATATGGTAAATCAGGTAAATGCTGTGCTTAGCTATTTTATTACAGGACAGGAAAGCGGCGAAGGTGGATGCAGCGGAAACTGCTCATCCTGCGGAAGCTGCCACTAAAAGCAAACAGATAACTTTGCAATAAGAAACAGGAGGTTAATCCAATGGCGGAATTTACCCCTATGATGCGTCAGTATTTTGAAATAAAGGAAAACTATAAAGATGCGATACTGATGTATAGATTAGGCGATTTTTATGAGATGTTTTTTGATGATGCACTCACTGCATCACGGGTGCTTGAAATTACCCTGACAGGCAGAGATTGCGGGCAGGAGGAACGTGCACCTATGTGTGGCGTGCCTTTTCATGCTGTGGATTCCTATATTGCAAAGCTGGTTGAAAACGGATATAATGTTGCAATTTGTGAACAAACCGAAGACCCTCAGGCGGCTAAAGGTATCGTAAAGCGTGAAGTAATAAGAGTGATTACGCCCGGTACCATTATGGATACAGCTGCACTTGAGGATAACAAAAACAACTATCTTGCGTCAGTTTATTTAAATGGAAAAACTGCGGGTGTTGCCCTTGCAGATATTTCAACGGGCGAAATTTCAGTTAATCAGCTTGAGGGCGAGGATATTGAAATCCTCATTTTCAACGAGCTGTGCCGCTTTTCGCCTGCAGAAATTATTTTCAACCTTGAAGCTTATGAAAAAACAACTCTTCTGGGATATGTGGGAGAACGCTTCGGCTGCTCGGTCAGAAATTATTACAACTGGGCATTTGAAGAGGATTTTGCAAGAAGAACACTTGAAGAAAAGTTCGGCAAGATTGATGAGCAGATTGCGGACAAGAAAGGTGCTGTTTGTGCGTTTGGAGCCATGATGGTATTTTTGGAGGAAACGCAAAAAACTGAGCTTTTAAATCTGAAACGGATTGATGTGATTGAGACAGAGGAATATATGGAGCTTGACAATTACAGCATCCGCAATTTAGAGCTTCTTGAAACTATACGTGGTCAAAAGGCAAAGGGTGGTCTTCTGGGCGTGCTTAACAAGACGAAAACTCCTATGGGAGCACGTCTTTTGAGAAAATGGATTACAATGCCGCTTGCAAATTGTGCCAAAATTCAAAATCGACACAAGGCGGTTGCGGAGCTGGTTGCAGAGCCGATTAAACGAGAAGAATTGTCGGAAGCACTTCGCACAGTGCTGGATATTGAAAGAATAATTTCAAAGGTTACATACAAAACAGCAAATTGCAGAGATTTGTTGTCTATTGCAGGCTCATTCAGGAAATTGCCTGATATAAAGAGGATTCTTTCTGAATGTTCATCGGGTGTTCTTAAAGGGCTTTCAAATGATTTGGATGATTTGTCGGATATACGTGTGATAATTGAGGAATCAATAAATCCCGATGCACCGATTTCTCTTCGTGAGGGTGGACTTATAAGGGATGGGTTCAGCGATGAGATTGATTCACGCAGGGATATTATGTCAAACGGAGTAAAATGGATCAACAATTTTGCCGAAGAGGAAAAGGAAAAGACAGGAATCCGAAATATAAAGGTTGGGTATAACCGCGTTTTTGGATATTATCTTGAAATCAGCAAGGTTAATACTGCCGAGGTCCCGGAATATTTTGTACGCAAACAGACACTTTCAAACTGCGAAAGATATATTACTCCGCAGATAAAAGAGGTTGAGGAGAAAATAGTTGAGGCTGAAAGCCAGATAGTATCGATGGAATATGATATGTTCTGCAAAGTGCGTGATGCTGTTGCAGAACAGGTTGAAAGAATTCAATGCACTGCTCATGCAGTTGCAACAGCAGATGTACTTTGTTCATTTGCGTATGTTGCCGAGAAGAACAGATATGTTCAGCCAAGTATGAATCTGTCAGATAAAATTGTTATACGGGATGGAAGACACCCCGTGGTTGAGAGCATTAACTCCAAAAATGTTTTCATTCCAAATGATACAGA
>JAZNMD010000066.1:0-2413 GCA_045579385.1 Clostridia bacterium | reverse complement strand
AAGAAACAACCCATTTATGGGTAGCAGGTAACAGTTGCATGGCTGGCAGGCCAATATAAAAACGCACTTGTGCGTAGCCAGTAGAGGGTAGGGCTATGCCCGAAACTGAAATACCCCCCGTTATACGGGGGGATATTTATTAAAGATAAATTGAATTTAATTGACCACTGAAAAGGAGTTTATAATTCTGTGTCAAATTTTTCGTCTTTAAATACAATGGTTATTTTGTCGCCTTTTTTAATTGTTCCGTCAAGCATTTTTTCTGCCAGCATATCTTCAATATCAGATTGAATTGCCCGGCGAAGCGGACGTGCCCCGTAAGTTGGGTCAAAGCCGATACTTGCTATTTGCTCAAGTGCTGAATCTGATATGTCGGCTTCGATTTCATTTTCTTTAAGTCGTGTTTTAAGTCCTTCAAGTAGCTTCTTAGCAATTTCTTTAATCTCATCACGACTGAGCTGTGTAAAGACGATGGTATCATCCACACGATTCAAAAATTCGGGACGGAATGCCTTTTTCAGCTCGCTGAATACGTCTGCCTTTATTTTTTCGTAATCGCGTGCAGAAGCATTTTCCGAGGCTGCAAAGCCAAGATTTTTATTTTCGGTAATAGCTCTTGCACCTAAGTTGGAAGTCATAATAATTACGGAGTTTCTGAAATCTACACGTCTGCCTTGTGAGTCGGTAAGGATGCCATCCTCCATAATCTGCAGCAGAATATTGAATACGTCGGGATGAGCCTTTTCAATTTCGTCAAAAAGTATGACAGAGTAGGGCTTTCTGCGTACCTTTTCGGTAAGCTGTCCACCATCATCATATCCGACATATCCGGGAGGCGAACCTATCATACGTGATACGGTATGCTTTTACATATATTCAGACATATCAATTCTAATAAGGGCGTCCTCATCGCCAAACATAGCCTCCGCAAGTGCCTTGGAAAGCTCTGTTTTGCCCACTCCTGTAGGGCCGAGTAAAATAAATGAACCTATGGGTCTTTTGGGGTCTTTAAGACCAACTCTTCCACGTCTAATTGCTTTTGAAACTGCACTTACAGCTTCACTTTGTCCAATCACTCGTTTGTGCAGAATTTCTTCAAGCTTAAGAAGACGTTCACTTTCAGTTTCTTCAATAGCTTTTACCGGAATGCCCATCCAGGAGGAGACAATTTCTGCAATTTCCCTTTCGGTTACCTCAGCAATGCCGGTGTGGTTTTTGCTTTCCCAGTTTTCTTTTTCTGCTTTTAGTTTATCAGCAAGCTTCATTTCTTCATCCCGAAGTTTTGCGGCTTTTTCATATTCCTGAGCAGAAATGGAAGCCTCTTTTTCCTGCTTGAGTTTTTCTATTTTGTTTTCAAGCTCCTTTATGTCAGGTGGAGCAGTGAGTGTTTTTATGCGGATTCCGGAAGCTGCCTCGTCGATGAGGTCAATCGCCTTATCGGGCAGAAATCTGTCAGGAATATAACGTACAGAGAGCTTTACTGCCGCCTCAAGAGCTCCGTCTGTGATTTTAACTCTGTGATGAGCCTCATACTTGTCGCGGATTCCTTTTAGAATTTCAACGCTTTCTTCAAAATTAGGCTCTTCCAGAATTATGGACTGGAAACGTCTTTCAAGGGCAGCATCTTTTTCGATGTGTCTGCGGTATTCCTCCAGAGTTGTTGCACCTATTATCTGAATTTCCCCTCTCGCAAGGGCAGGCTTTAATATATTTGCGGCATCTATGGCACCTTCTGCGGCACCCGCACCGATTATGGTGTGGATTTCATCAATAAACAGAATGATGTCCCCCGCTTTGCGGATTTCATCCATTGCACCTTTAAGGCGTTCCTCGAATTCACCGCGGTATTTGGCACCTGCGACCATTGATGAAAGGTCAAGGGTAATAACTTTTTTATCTTTAAGAATTTCAGGAACCTGTCCTTGCACGATTTTTTGAGCAAGACCCTCAGCCACTGCAGTTTTACCAACGCCCGGTTCGCCTATAAGGCAGGGATTGTTTTTTGTTCTGCGGCTTAAAATCTGGATTACTCTTTCAATTACTTTGTCACGACCAATGATGGGGTCAAGCTTAAGCTCAGCCGCCATTTGCGTAAGGTCACGACCAAATTTATCCAGAATAGGTGTTTTTTCATGGCTGCGTTTTGATTTGGTTGCACGTGGTACTTCGCCATTAGCTTCTGCGCCGCTGATTTCAGACGAGTTACTGTCGTTCATAAGCTTTATTATATCGGTATAAAGTTTTTGGATACTTACACTAAGGTCAGCGAGAATACGTACAGCCAGACTGTCGCCCTCCCTTAAAAGAGCGATAAGAATATGCTCGGTGCCGATGTAACGGTGTCCTAACTTTCGAGCCTCTGAGTAGCTTTGTGTAAGCACAAGTCGGAGGCCAAGCGGTCTTAGGAAGACAA
>JAZNMD010000065.1:0-2981 GCA_045579385.1 Clostridia bacterium | reverse complement strand
TTGCCGCAACACTTGAATTCAAAAACATCGGCGGCCTTTACGGTGCAGGGCAGTTTAATGGAACCTCGGGCTACGAGGAAGCAGCAGCACAAGGCCTTATCGCAGGCATAAATGCAGCACACAAAATTTTAGGCAAAGAACCTTTTGTTCTTGACAGAAGCGACGCATATATCGGTACACTGATTGATGACCTTGTGACAAAGGGCACCAATGAGCCATACCGTATGATGACTTCCCGTTCAGAATACCGCCTTATCTTAAGGCAAGATAATGCAGATTTAAGGCTTACCCCCTACGGATATAAAATAGGTCTTATTTCAGAGGATAGATACAATAAATTCCTTGAAAAGAAAAAAATGATAGAGGACGAAATCGCACGTCTTAGCAAAATTGTATATCCCCCCTCTGCCGAAATAAATGAATTCCTCGAAAGTCTTTCAGCAACACCAATAACAACAGGTCTCCACGCCCACGATATGCTGAAAAGGCCCGAGGTAACATACGATGCAATGAAGGTGCTTGACCCAAATCGTCCTGGCCTTCCGAAAGACGTTACCGAACAGGTGGAAATCAGCATTAAGTATGAGGGATATATAAACCGCCAGCTTGCTCAGGCGAGCAAATTCAAACGCCTTGAAAACAAAAAAATCCCCGACGAGATAGATTATTCCCAGATTGGCGGTCTTCGCATTGAAGCAAGGCAAAAGCTTGAAGCCTTACGTCCGCTTTCAATCGGTCAGGCATCAAGAATTTCAGGCGTGTCACCCGCTGATATAGCAGTTCTTGTGGTGTACCTGAAACAAAAATAATTTTATTTAAGAGTGATTTGAATGAAAAGAATTATCGCTACTGAAAATGACTCGGGGCAAAGGCTGGACAAATTTTTAATCAAGCTTTTAAAAACTGCACCCAATAGTATGATTTACAAATGGATACGCAAAAAAAGAGTCAAGGTCAATGGCAAAAAACAGGAAATTTCATATATCTTGCAAAAAGGCGACACACTTGAGCTTTATATAAACGACGAATTTTTTATCGACGAAAAGCCTCAGGTATCTGCCTTTACAATGCCCAATGTGGTGTATGAGGACAACAACATCCTTGTTGCAGACAAACCATCAGGCACAGCGTCCCATGGCGAACCTGACTCGTTAATTGACCGCATTGAAGGGTATCTTATCGAAAAGGGCGAATATAATCCCCAAAACGAACACACCTTCCGCCCTGCACTTTGCAACCGTCTGGATAAAAACACCTCGGGGCTTGTTATTGCAGCAAAGAACGCAGCGGCACTCAGGGAAATCAATCAAAAACTTAAAATGCGTGAAATTGACAAATATTATGTTATGAACATCGAGGGTAGTCTCAATCCGCCAAGCGGCATTATTGAGGGGTATACTTTAAAAAATACAGCTCAGAACAAAGTGTATTTTTATAAAGACCCTGTCCCTGGCTCTAAACCCTGCAAAACGCTCTATCGCACACTCAATAAAAACGGACTTGTGGAAGCTCAGTTAATTACAGGAAGAACTCATCAGATAAGAGCAAGCTTTGCATATATGGGCTGTCCGCTTGTAGGAGATGTCAAATATGGAGCAAAAAAGAACGGAGCAAGTGACTTTCAAAAGCTCAGGGCATATAAGCTTGAATTCAACTTCAAAACCCCATCCGAAACTCTTGAATATTTAAACGGAAAAACAATAGAAACCGATTGTAAACTTTAAAAAAGGCGGTGACAGATCAGTGAACTGGACAAATGAACAACGTGAAGCAATTGAATACAGCGGCGAAAATATTCTGGTTGCAGCAGCGGCAGGTTCAGGTAAGACCGCAGTTCTTGTCCAGCGTATAATTGACCTTATTTCAAGAAAGGATAACCCCGTGGACATAAACCGTCTGCTGGTGCTGACCTTTACCGATGCCGCCGCACGTGAAATGCGTGAAAAAATTTCTGATGCCCTTGACAAGGCTCTTAAAAAGACCCCAAACGACAAAAATCTTCAAAGACAAAAGCTCTTGATGTACTCATCAGGTATATCCACCGTACATTCATTTTGTCTGCGTCTTTTAAAAAGCAATATACACCTGACAGATTTACCCGTTACCTTTGCACTTATCTCTGAAACCGAAAATAATATGCTTCTTGATGAAGTGTTAAATCGGGTACTGGAGCGTTTTTATGGAAAAATAAATACAGACCCCTCCATCTCTGACCTGGTAATGGGTTATGGCGGAATAAAAAACGATTCCCAGCTTCGTGAGCTTGTGCTTCGTCTGCTTGCTTTCAGCAAAAGTATGGCAAACCCTTCAAAATGGCTCAGTGAAGCTGTCAGGGAATATAAAAAGGTTATGGAAAATGGAACTCTCACAGGCTCCCTCTGGCAAAAAACCTTAAATAATTGGACGAATGAATATATTGATGATATAAAAAAAATATATAATGACATAAATACCGAAATCGACTCCCGTCTTGATGACAGCCATCCCTACAAGACTTTTTTTGCTGTGGAATCAACAGAATTAGAGCTTGTTCTTTTACGCATTCAGGGAAGCGAGTTTTCATCAGTTCGTAATTCACTTTCGGCGTTTTCCTTTGACAGACTTCCCTCAGGCCCCAGAAATGCCGAGGATGACATAAAGCAGTCTCAGGAAAAAGTAAAAGCCTTGAGGCAACTGGCAAAAAACATTGTTTCTGATTTGTGGGAGCTTTACAAAATTCCTGAAAATGAGGCTGTTGAAAGAATATCAAAAACCTATCCCGTGCTGAGAACACTCAAAAATATAGTCCTTATCTGTGACAGAGCACACACAAAGGAAAAACGAAACAAAGGATATCTCGATTTTTCGGACCTTGAACACGAGGCACTTAAACTGCTTATAAATAAAGACGGCACGCCCTCCCCTGTTTTAACCGAAATACAGGAAAAGTATCACGAAATTCTTGTTGATGAGTATCAGGACACCAGCAACATTCAGGATAC
>JAZNMD010000064.1:0-3763 GCA_045579385.1 Clostridia bacterium | reverse complement strand
GTACTTATGGTCATAATTTCGCGGTGTCCACTCGCCATAGGATATAGCCTTGTCTGTTAAAACATCCACGGGAGTTACGACCCTCTTTTCAAAAGCCGGAGCATATACACCGATTGGCTTTATGGTTGAACCAGGCTGTCTTAATGTCTGTGTTGCTCTGTTGAGAACCAGATTGCCAGTTTTTTTGCCTATACCACCTACAAGACCCTTTATCTCTCCTGTCTTCGGGTCCATTATTGCAATTGATGCCTGAACCGGATTTTCCCCCCCAGCATTCGGGAAGTTTTCAGTGTTTTCAAACACCTTCTCGGCAGCCGATTGAACTTTTGGGTCAATGGTAGCCATTATCTTAAGTCCGCCCGAATAAATCATCTTGTTTGCCATAGTTCTGGAATAACCCTTTTCCTCAAGGTCATCCATAAGCTCATTTATAAGATGGTCTGTAAAATATGAATTTATTGCCCCTGTTGCGATTTCCTCAGGGTCAAATTCAGTAAATACCAATTTCTGTGCAACAGCCTCGTCATATTCCTGCTTTGTAATATATTCAAGCTCCAGCATCTTTTTGAGGACCAGTTCTTGTTTTTCTTTGTTGTTCTCAGGATTTATAAGCGGGTCATAAAGAGTCGGGTACTGTGTAATGCCTGCAATCGACGCACATTCCGCCAGATTAAGCTCGGAAACAGGTTTCCCGAAAAACTTATGCGACGCTGCCTGGACTCCATTGCAGCCCTGTGACAAATAAATTGAGTTCAGATAAAGCTCCAGTATTTCATCTTTTTCAATCTTTCTTTCAAGTTTGATAGCACGGGAAATCTCAAGAATTTTTCTTGCTGCAGTTTTCTGGTCCTGACGCGTTAAATTCTTTATCAACTGTTGTGTTATCGTACTTCCGCCAAAGGTTGTGGGTTCTCCTGTAACCTTGTTTTTCAAAAACACAAAGAATGCTTTTGTGGTTCGTCTTAAGTCAAAACCTTTGTGAGAATAAAAACGTTCATCCTCAATCGCTACAATAGCATCCTTCATATCCTGAGGAATTTCATCAAAATCAACCCATACTCTGTTTTGCTCGGCCGACAGCGACTCATAAACTCTTTCATTTCCCTCGCTGTCAATATAGCATACCTGTGAGGAGCAGTCCAACGTCAGAGTGCTTACATCAATGTCATCAACTGAGCCAAAAAGCCCCAAAAGGGAACATACTGCCACAATTGCAAGAAGAAGTAATCCGATACCTATCGTCGTTGAAAAAAACTTCAGAAACAGCTTAACGTACGCATTTTTTTTCAAGCAAATCCCCTCTATTCTTTTATTTAATAGTATATTTTACATTTTTATGGAAACACTTATCCCCAAAGGGACATAAGTAATATTTTCAGAATTATTCCCGTCCCTCTGTGAAAGAGGACAGAAAGGCTGTGTATATTTATGAAATCAATTCTAAAATTCACTTTATTGTTTGTGATTGTCGCAATACTCTCTGTTGCAACAGCAACTCTTGCATTCATTATAACCCAAAAGGTTATTCACAAGCCAGAGGAGCCGCAGGAGCCACAGGAAGTTATGTTTGCAGACTCCTCATATGCAGCAACGAGCGAAAGTGTCGATATAGCACCAAAAACACCCTCTTACACGGTGCGGCTTGAAGGTAATAATTTAAATATCTATACCGCCTGCGACAGTGGCGAGGAGTTTTTGTATAACGCAGAAATCTGTAAATCAGATTTATCAGCGGAAGACCTTCATCTTCTTACCTCAGGCGTAACCCTTAAGGGCGATGCCGCCCTGACCGAATTTATGGAAAACTACACCAGCTGACCTATAGTTAGACAGTTATAAAACTCCACTTTACACCATCTGCATTTTACCACAAACAAAGTCCTGTGTCAAGCAATCATATAAAAAGGAGACCTTGAGATGTCCTATTCCGCACGCACTGACCTTGCAGCAGAAGCAAGGGAATTATATCTTGAAAATTCAGAAAATCAATCCGAGGCAGAGGGGGTAGAGGTTAAAACCTACACCGCAGAGTATGGCATAAACGTTACCTCGGTATCAGTTACAAGTAAAGCCGGCGAAGCTGCCCTGGGTAAAGCCATCGGGGAATATATCACCATTGACCTCCCCGCAGATAGCGATGCGTCTCAAGCCGCGTACGAGGAAGCCTGCCGGGTTTGTTCCTGTGAATTAAAAAAACTGGTAGACGGGAAAAAGCTTGAGACAGTGCTTGTAATCGGGCTTGGAAACCGCAATATAACCGCAGACGCTCTGGGTCCAAAAACCGCCGACTCCGTTTTGGTAACAAGACATCTGCTTCAGTATATGCCCGAGGAAATTGACAGCCGGCTGAACTCTGTTTGTGCTGTCTCCCCCGGAGTTCTGGGGATAACAGGAGTGGAAACCGGAGAGCTTGTAAAGGGGATATGCGAAAAAGTCAACCCCTCTCTTTTGATAGCGGTGGACGCCCTTTGTTCAAGGCATATGGAGCGTTTAAACAACTCCATCCAGCTGACCGACACAGGAATAGTCCCCGGTGCAGGCATAGGAAACAGACGTATGGCAATAGATAAGGAAACTCTCGGCATACCAGTAATTGCCATAGGGGTTCCAACAGTTGTAGAAGCTGCCACCATTGCAGGAAACACCATCGATAAAATTATTTATCATTTAAAGTTAGCATCCAATGAGGATTCCCCTCTTTACAAAATGCTGGTCATTCTATCGGAAGAAGACAAATATTCTCTTATAAAGGAGGTTATATCCCCCACCTGCGGAGATTTTATTGTTACTCCAAAAGAGGTTGACTCATCCGTGAATATCATTTCAAAGATAATTTCCAACGGAATTAATATTGCCCTGCACGATGGTATAACCCTTGATGATATAGATAAATACAGATAGGAAGAAGGAAAAATTCTGTTATGAAATATACTAACAAAGAATACTCAGATTATTTAAACAAAAAGTCGCCTGACAGTCCCATTTTAAAAGATGTTACTCTGGCATTTTTAGTCGGGGGAGCTATTTGCACCATCGGGCAGGTCTTTGCAGAGCTATACAAAAATCTGCTTGGCCTTGATAAAGAAGCTGTCAAAACAGCTGTGCCCATTACAATGATATTTTTAGGTGCCCTTTTTACAGGACTTAATCTTTACAATAAACTTGCCAAGCACGCAGGAGCAGGAACAATTGTTCCCATAACAGGCTTTGCAAACGCCATCGTCTCGCCTGCTATGGAATTCAAGCGCGAGGGGTGGGTTTTGGGCGTTGCCGCAAAGATGTTTGTTATCGCAGGCCCCGTTTTGGTATATGGAATAAGTTCTTCGATCATATTCGGTCTTTTGTACTATTTAATCGTCATAATTTAACAACTTTACATTAAATCAATTATTTCGGAGGTACTGTATGAAAAAAAGGATAGGCGGTCAAACCACAAGGTTTTCCGGCCCTGTGTATATTCTTTCTGCAGCGTCGGTTGCAGGGCAAAAGGAGAGCATGGGACCTTTGGCAAAGCACTACGATATAATTATGTCAGATGCAGAATGGGACGAGGATAGCTGGGAAAAAGCCGAAAGCAAAATGCAAAAAAGTGCACTCTCAAGAGCAGTAGAAAAAGCTCAGGTTGATGTCAAAGATATTGATTACCTGTTTGCAGGCGACCTTTTAAATCAATGCACAAGCTCCACCTTTGCTTTTCGTGACTTTGATATTCCTTTTTTGGGACTGTATGGAGCCTGCTCTACAATGGCTGAATCTTTAGGTC
>JAZNMD010000063.1:0-12555 GCA_045579385.1 Clostridia bacterium | reverse complement strand
GGAAGCTCCATAACAGCGTCCACAATCTGGTCAATGGTCTGCGACTGTATTTCCTTGCCGCATTTTGGACAATGAGGAACGCCTATGCGGGCAAAAAGCAGCCTGATATAATCATAAATCTCGGTAACCGTACCAACAGTTGAACGGGGATTTTTGCTTGTTGTTTTCTGGTCAATCGAAATCGCCGGCGAAAGACCGTCAATGGAATCCACATTGGGTTTTTCCATCTGTCCAAGGAACTGTCTTGCATAAGCCGAAAGAGACTCCACATATCTGCGTTGTCCCTCAGCATATATAGTTTCAAACGCAAGTGATGACTTGCCGGAACCTGAAAGCCCCGTCAACACAACCATCTTGTCTCTTGGAATTTTTACGTCAATGTTTCTTAAATTGTTTTCTCTTGCACCTTTTATCTCTATATACTTGTGCTCTGACATTTAATCCTCGCCTCTTAATCTTTTTATCTCATCACGCAGCTTTGCTGCAAGCTCAAACTGTAATAGCTCTGCCGCCTTTGTCATTTCCAAAGTCAGCTCTGCAATTGTCTTTTCTGTTATCTCGCTCTCTGTATAATTTACTTTCTGAGACTTTTCATCATCCTTGACTGTGGCCTCAATTATCTCATAAACTCCCTTTTTGATAGTCTTGGGAGTAATATTATTCTCACGATTATATTCTTCCTGAATCGCTCTTCGCCTTTCGGTTTCGGAAATCGCCCTTTGCATAGACCCGGTAATCGTATCCGCATACATTATAACCATTCCGTCTGCATTTCGGGCAGCACGCCCGATGGTCTGGATAAGCGATGTATCAGAACGCAAAAAGCCCTCCTTGTCCGCATCAAGAATAGCCACCAAAGACACTTCGGGGATATCAAGGCCCTCTCTTAAAAGGTTTATTCCAACCAGAACATCAAACACTCCCAAACGCAGGTCCCGTATGATTTCCATTCTTTCAATGGTTTCCACCTCTGAATGTAAATACCTTACCTTTATACCCATATCGGCAAAATATTCTGTCAAACGTTCTGCCATCTTTTTTGTAAGAGTTGTAACCAGAACTCTTTCTTTTCTTTTAACTCTTTCACAGATTTCTCCATATAAATCGTCAACCTGCCCTTCAATGGGTCTTACCAGCACCTTGGGGTCTAAAAGACCTGTCGGGCGTATTACCTGCTCAACCACTCTTTCTGAACGCTCAACTTCGAATTCAGCAGGTGTAGCACTTACAAAAATTGCCTGATTTATGTGGTCATAAAACTCGTCAAAACTGAGGGGGCGGTTGTCAAATGCCGACGGAAGTCTGAAGCCATACTCAACAAGATTGGTCTTGCGTGCTCTGTCGCCCGCAAACATTGCCCTTACCTGAGGAATTGTAACATGTGATTCGTCTACAACAAGTAAAAAATCCTTTGGCAGATAGTCAAGCAATGTAAATGGCGGACTCCCGGCTTCCCGTCCGCTTATATGCCTTGAATAGTTTTCAATCCCCTGGCAGAATCCCGTCTCACGAAGCATTTCCATATCATATTTTGTTCGTTCCCGGATTCTTTGTGCCTCAATAAATCTTTCACTTTCAAGAAATTCTTCTTCTCTTTCTTCCATCTCCTCAAGAATTGCAGGGATAGCACGGTCCAGTTTTTCCTTACCTGCAACATAGTGCGATGCCGGATATATAGCACAATGCCTGAGGTTGGAAATAATCTCGCCCGTTACTGAGCTTATCTCTGATATTCTCTCAATTTCATCGCCAAAAAACTCTATTCTTATCGCATTTCCGCTCGAATAAGATGGAAACACATCTATCACATCTCCACGCACACGAAATTTGTTTCGGCTGAAATCTATATCGTTTCTTTCATATTGTATCTCGATAAGTTTCTTTATAACTTCATCGCGATCAGCTGTGTTCCCCGTACGCAAAGAAACCACCATATTGTTGTAATCAATCGGATCCCCTAAACCGTATATGCACGATACGCTGGCAACAATTATTACATCCCGTCTTTCAAAAAGTGCGGCTGTAGCACTGTGACGAAGCTTGTCTATATCGTCATTTGTCTGTGCGTCTTTTTCAATATAGGTATCTGAATGAGGAATGTATGCTTCCGGCTGATAGTAGTCATAATAGGATACAAAATATTCCACCGCATTTTCAGGAAAAAACTCTTTAAGTTCCGAGCAAAGCTGAGCGGCAAGAGTTTTGTTGTGTGCCAATACAAGAGTAGGTTTTTTTACCCTCTCTATCACGTTTGAAATAGTAAATGTTTTTCCTGAACCTGTAACACCCAAAAGCGTCTGAAAGCGTTCTCCTCTAAGAACGCCTTCTGTCAGTTTTTCAATTGCCTGCGGCTGGTCTCCACTTGGTTTGTAGTCGGAAACAATCTTAAAATCCATTCTTTTATCCTCATTTATATTCTTTACTTATAGGCTCCATATATCCCTTTTCACGTATACTGAAATAGTCCTTGCCTGCCACCACAATACTGTCAAGCAGCTGAATATTTACTGCCTCAAATAACTCAAACAAGCTCCGTGAGATCTCAATGTCCTGAGACGACGGATTTGCATTGCCGCCGGGATGGTTATGTGCAATAACTACCATAGAAGCATTATCTGCGATGGCCTGCTTTAATATTTTTGAAGGGAAAACATAGGTTTGCCCCGCAATTCCGTCCGAAACCTTGCTTACTGCAATCAAACGAAACGACGAGTTAAGGCTGAAAACAAATGTTTCTTCAATAACTTTACCGTAAAAATATGATTTCGCAAAATTCACCATGTCCTTGGTGGTTCTCAAACGGGGAAGCTCATTCCGGGCTATATTTCTTTCGACAATCCCCAAAAGCGGTGGCAAAGAGGTTAAGAACATCGCTGTTCTCATCCCTACGCCATCAATTTTTATCAGTTCTTCTACATCGGCATTCAAAACACCGCTGACTGTTATAAATCGGTCAAGAAGTTTATGGGCAATTTTGTTTGTATCACCCCTTGGAATAACAGCAAACAAAAGATGTTCTAATTGTTCGTGCGTCTCAAGCATTTCCAGTCCTTTATCCATAACCTTTTTATCCAGACGCTTTCGATGTCCTTCGTGAAGGCTCATAGACCTCTCCCCCTAATTGTTTTCAATACCTCATCAAAATATTCAGGGATTGGTTTTGTAAACTCCATATATTCCCCGGAAATCGGATGAATGTATCCAATTTTGAAGGCGTGAAGCAACTGCCCATTTGTCCTGAATTCTTCCTTTTTTCGTCCGTATACCTTATCCCCCACTATAGGGTGTCCGTTTTTGGACATATGCACCCTGATTTGATGTGTTCTGCCTGTTTCCAGGCGGCATCTTACCAAGGTGTATTTATTAAATCTTTCCTCCACAAAAAAATGAGTTACTGCATTGCGTGAATTTTTTTGTGTTATCGTCATTTTTTTGCGGTCTTTTTCGTCTCTCCCTATCGGGGCATCTATTGTTCCGCTGTCATCTTTTAGTTTACCATGAACAAGACAAAGGTATTCACGCGTAAGGCTGTGCTCTTTTATCTGTTCAGATAGACCCAGATGAGCCTTGTCGTCCTTCGCAACAAGCAAAAGGCCACTTGTGTCTTTGTCTATGCGATGAAGTATCCCTGGGCGAAGTTCCCCGTTTATCCCTGACAAATTGTCTCCACAATGTGCCATCAGAGCATTAACTAGCGTTCCACTTGGGTTTCCTGCCGCAGGATGCACAACCATCCCCTGAGGCTTGTTTACCACAAGCATATGCTTATCCTCATATACGATATCAAGCGGTATATCTTCTGCCTGAAGCTCTGTCTCTTTAGCTTCAGGAATAATAATCTCTATTTCGTCATTCTCTTTAAGCTTGGTATTTGCTTTTGCCGAGGCTCCATTTACTGTTATGTTTCCTTCCAGAATAAGCTTTTGAATTCTGGAACGGGTAAGCTCGTTTACTTTTTCAGCAAGAAACACATCAAGCCTTTCTCCCGACTCATTGACACTCAGTTTCATTTTCTTCACTTTCCTTTTTCTTTGATGAATCTTCGAAAAAAAGAATAAAAATCACAAACAACGCTGCTCCCACACAGATGAATATATCTGCCACATTGAATACAGGGAAATCAATCAGCCTGAAGTCAAAAAAGTCCACTACAAATCCCCTTAATATCCTGTCAATCAGATTGCCGATTGCACCTGATGAAATAAAGGTCACAGCCAGATTTAAAAGAAATGAACGATTGCGGTATTTAAAAAGCACAACTATACCTGCCGCGAGTATTAAAACCGTCATAACAATAAAGAAAATCCGTTCATCCTGCATAATTCCGAATGCAGCCCCTCGGTTTTCTACATAGGTAAGATGTAATACACCCTCCCACAGCGGTATGGTGCCGATTGGTAAAAGTTCTTTTATCGCCCATAGCTTGGTTAAAACATCCACTACAAGGATGGCAACAAAAATTGCAAAACAAAACATATTCCTCGCCCCCATCAATTATAATGAATGTGCCGTGTGGGAAAATATCTTTGATGTTTTCCCACATCAAAACTTTGTTTTAACAAGGAATTTGCGTGGCAAATTCCCGGCACTTCATTGCAACGAAGTCTTTGAAAACTATTTTTAAAAATAGTTTTCATGACAGCAAAGTATTTGCTGTTGTGAAATAGCGATATATCGCTATTTCAGTTGAAGACATTCGTTATACCGGATATCCGTTATGAAAAATCTGTTTCTCGGATGTACTTTTCTACATTCGAGAAACAGATTGGCTTTTTAGTTAAAAAGGTTCCTTCTCCGGTTCTGCTTCCACATACTCTCCATTTTCGTTCATCACTATTTTGGGAAGCTCCTTGGTAACGCTTTCAAGCTTTTTAAGTGTATCAGCTGCTTTATTTTCAGCTTCTTCGTTTTCAACCATCACAGGCGCCGAAGTCTCTAACTTTATTTCCTCGCTTGCAACAGCGTTTTCCGGCATACTGAAATCTTTTACAATATCAAGCTGAGAATTCAAAAGTGAAAGTACTCTGGTTTTAAAAACTTCCACATTTCTTTTAAGTTCTTCATACTCAAAGCTTATTCTGGTAACCTCACGACTTGCGTCAGCAAGCAATTGTGTCGCCTTTGTTTCAGCTTCCGTCACTATGTTCTCTGCACGTTTTTTTGCATTAAGCACAACCTCGTCGCCTGCACTTTGTGCCACAAGAATTGCACTTTGCAGAGTTTCCTCCATATTTTTATATTGCTTTACTGCATTTGAAAGCATATTTATTTTATCTTTGTTTGCCAGACTTTCCTTGTAAAGAGTTTCATAGCTTTCAGATACAGCACTTAAAAATTCATCAACTTCTGCTCTGTTATAACCTGAAACACCTCTTTTAAATTTTTTGTTTTCAATCTCTAAGGGAGTCAACATAATAATCTCCGTTCCGCCGATTTAGGTCGGCAATAAATTTTTCGTAACCTCTTATAAACAACAAGAGAAGGTTTAAGTTTTACAGGAATTTTTCAATACAGATACCTAATCGTCCTTTTCGTGTTTCGTTCACTTCTTCGGCAAGCCGAAAGCGTCCCGCACCTCTTACGGAAAATATATCTCCCGGCAAAATTTTTGCCGATACGCCCTCCGCCTCCTGCCAGTTTACCGAAACTCTTTTCGCACGAATTACCTCGGAAGCATTCCCTCGTGAAGTTTTTAGTGCTGCACCAATCACAGCATCCAGCCTGAGTGATGCAACCGTTGTCTGAATTTTTTCAACCTTTCTCGCAGGAATCACAGCCGCATCAAGTGACGTTTTTTTTACACTAACCCCGCAATTTGCCACCTTTGAAAGATTTGCAGCTATGTAATCTGCAATATCCTTAAGAACAAAAACAAGGCATTTTTCCTCAAGGCAAACAATATCTCCGATTTTTTCACGCTTTATACCGAGGCCCAATATACTTCCAAGAAAATCTCTATGTGAAAGAGAGGTAATGTCTCTGCCCGTAATCTCAAGCAATGAAATGAATTCATCATTCACGCTCTCCTCAGCATACTCGGGAAACACCATAAACAAACACCTTTCTGCCTGTTCGTATCCGCCAAAAAACCTGATACAGATATCAGTACCAAGGTTGTTTTTCCTGAAAATCTTTTTTAAAATTTCTGCCTCGGCAGGGGTAAGAAAGCCAAAGCATTTTGCCGAGTACTGCTTTTCGCAAAGCTGCGCAGTATCTTCCGCTCTGGCAATCAGAGTTTTTTCGTCAAAACTGTTACCCATTAATTACTCCAGGGGAAAATACCCTTGTTGCGAAGCTCATCCTTGAAATCTCCCATAATTCCTACATTGTAAGGAGCTATAAGGAAAATACCATTTGAAACCTTTTGTATATTTCCGTCAAGAGCATAACCCGCTCCGCTCAAAAAGTCTACAATTCTGCGGGCAACTTCTCTGTCAACGGATTCAAGATTCATAACAACGGGCTTTTTGCTCTTAAGATGATTTGCAATATCTCTTGCATCCTCAAAAGTCTCAGGCTGCATAACAACCAGCTTAAGCTGTGCAGTTGTGTGGATTTTTACAACCTTGCCACGCTTGCCGCTTTCTAAAGTTTCGCTTTCGTCAGCCTCAAAACTTGTGCTGTTAGCAAGCTCTCCGCTGCCAAGAAGCTCTTCCTCATAATCATCCTCTGTTTCAAAACCAATAAGATTAAGAAGTTTGTTTACCATGCTCATTTTGTTTACCTCCAAAAAATATATTAAATTTAATAATATGCTGATTATATTTACATTGTATCACATAATTATCCGTTTGTATAGTCCCGTTTTCCGAATATTCCGGTGCCAATTCTGACCATTGTAGCACCACAACTTATGGCAAGCGGATAATCATTTGTCATACCCATTGAAAGCTCGTCCATCCTGACATTTTTTATATCCATATCCGAGATTTCTTTTGCAAGGGTTTTAAGACCTTTAAACACACTTTCCAGAAGATTTTCATCATCCGTAAACGGAGCAACAGTCATAAGTCCTTGTATGCTTACATTTTCAAGTTCTTCGGCGATTTGTTTGCAAAGTGAAGCACAATCACTTGCCTTAATACCAAACTTGCTTTCCTCTCCGGAAACATTTACTTCAAGCAAAATCTTTTGAGTCTTCCCGATCTTTTTCGCCTGGCGGTCTATCTCTTTTGCCAGTTCAAAGCTGTCAACTGAATGTATAAGTTCTACCTTGTCGATTATATATTTAACCTTATTCCTTTGCAAATGTCCTATAAGATGCCACCTGACGGGTTTTACTGCGTCATATTTTTCAAGCACTTCCTGGACCCGGTTTTCGCCTATATCAGTGACTCCCGCCTCTATAGCGGTGTTAATTTTCTCAGCATCGTAGGTTTTCGTTACCGCTATCAGCTTTATTCCCTGCACTTCTCTTTTGCAAGCCTTTGCCGCATTCTCAATTTCTTTATTAACCATCTTCAGATTTTCGCAAATGTAAGACACTATCTCACTACCTTCCCGTCATAAATATCTGCACCGCTTACAACCAGTTCATCGTAAAGCTTAAGAACGGAAGGGTTTTCGGCACTTTCCATTTTTTCGTCCACCACAACCCATTCCTTACCGCTGTACAAAAGTTCAACCGGCACAAACTTTGCTTTGTCGTTCCTTACAACATAAACACCCATCACTCCATCTGTCATACGCAGACTTTTTGCAGGTATACGGAAGCCGCCAAAGCTGTTTTTTATAAGTTCTACCTTTGTCTTTGACAATGAATATACCGAATCAATATATTTGTTTGTGGTTATAACCAGAATTACCTTTCCTGCTTCTTCCGAGGTTATATTGGTAATTTTTCCGGTAACCATATCTGAAGCAACATCGGGAAGCCTTATTCCCAGCTCATTTCCTACATTTAAACCCTCTGCATCCTTAACCGGAATTTGTACCGCAATACTCCAGCTGAAGTTGTTTACGATTTTTCCTATTGGCTGACCTGAGGTTACCTTTTCAAAGCTTTCAGGCTTGATACTAAGCTTATTCAGCTGTCTGAAATACTCATTGTTGATACTATCCAAGGCACTTATATCAAGCATCTCTTCTGCACCGTCAATTCTGGAGGTAAACGCCCCTGCCAAGGGGGAATGCACCATCGTTTTTTCTATATTATGCTGTTTTTCAAGCTCCTCTTTTTTGCTTTTAAGTTCTTTAAGCTTTTGTTCACGGTCTACGGGCTGTGCTTCGCCTGATATAATCCGTCGCTTTTCGATAAGCTTGTTCACATTTTCCTTTATCTCAGACACCCGCTTTGCCGAGCCCTTTATTCCAAGCTTTGGAACACTGCGCAGTTGATGCGAAATATTCTGTTCAATTTTTGCGTTGTCGCTTGAAAACACATCCGAAGTACGAAGACTTTCTGACAGCTCGCTGATTTCATCTTCGATTTTTTTTAGCTCGTTATTGACCGAAACATTGATCTCATTTTTATATATGTTCATCACAAGCTGGCCCGAATCGACCCTTTCATTCTCTCCCGCCTCGCAGTAAACATATCCGTCAACCGGAGCGTAAACAACCGTCTGCTTGCGGAAAATATATCCGTCCGCAGAAAGCAAGTCTTCCTCCGAGCCATTCCGTACAATGATGGTTTCAAGCCTTGAGCCATAACTGAGCGATACATTTATTGCAATAATCAAAACAAATGCAGCAATCAAAAAAACCAAAAAGCCGCCATGTTTTTTTGCCTTGTTTTTCTTTTGCTCTTTTACAACCTTTTTCATCAAAAACGCCTCTCACAACTTTTATTTTAAAAAGCTTTTGCATTCCTCGTAAATCAAATCAGTTGCGTCATCCTTATCAAGACTGACCCATTTTATATCCTTGTTTCTCCTGAACCAGGTCAGCTGTCTTTTGGCATAACGCCTGCTTTCTCTCTTTATTTTTTCTACTGCTTCATCAAGAGTAAGTACATCGTCAAAATAATCGTAAAGCTCCTTATACCCTATTGCCTGTATAGCGGTTGTATCACGTCCTATACCTTTTTCCTTAAGGGCACGAACCTCGCTGAGCAATCCATTTTCAAGCATATGGTCAACACGCCTGTTAATTCTTTCATACAAAACTTCACGGGGTGTGTCTATGCAAAGCACTAGTGCCTCATATTCCGGACTCCTTTTTGCTTCATTGCTCACAAGTGTGAAGGGTTTACCCGTTGCTTCACAAACCTCTAACGCACGGATAATCCGTCTTGTATTGTTGGGATGAATTTTTTCTGCTGCCTCCGGGTCTCTTTTCCTTAGTTCCTCGTGTAAGGCCTTGGGGCCTTGTTCCCGGAGTAACTTTTCCATTTCCTGATTGAAATCGGGGACCTCTTCAAAATCTGCAAACTCTATATTAAACAGCACGCTGTCCATATAAAGTCCCGTGCCTCCTGCCAAAATCGGCACCTTGCCTCTTGATAATATGTCCTCTATACACGCCCTCGCACATTTCACAAACTCAGCAACGCTGAATCTTTCATCAGGCTCCTTTATATCTATCATATGATGAGGAATCTGCTGCATCTCAGCCGCATCAGGCTTTGCGGTTCCAATATCCATTCCCTTATAAATCTGCATAGAGTCGCACGATACTACCTCGCCCGACAGCCTTTTGGAAAGCTCCACCGCAAGAGCGGTCTTGCCCGAAGCTGTTGGTCCTGCAATTGCGATAATCCGTTTTGCCATAAGTCCGCCTTGCTCCCTTATAGAATTCTTTTAAAGCCCTTTTCAAGCTCTTTTTTTGAATACGCCAGAGTGATAGGTCTCCCATGAGGACAGGTCAATATTCCTTTAGTTTCCAACTCCTCAACGTCTTTTACAAGTGCTTCCATTTCAAGCATATTAAGCTTTTTGTTTGCTTTTATGGCATACCGGCACGAAACTATATCCAATATCCTCTCCTCAAAGGACAAAACTCCCAATGGACGATTATCCAGGAGTGCCGAGATTACCTCCATTGCCATTTCCTTTATATCGTCTTCGTCGCCTATATATGGCGTTTCACGTATAATGATGCTCCCTCTGCCAAACTCTTCCATAATAAACCCAATGCTTTCAAGTAGCTCGTAATTGTCGCTTACTGCCTGAAGTTCTGACATATCTGCATCAAGCACAATTGGCGAAAGCAGTTGCTGTCCCGATGAGCGTCTTTCAAGATAATCTGCCTTTAGCATTTCAAACCGTTTCCGTTCGTGTGCTGCGTGCTGGTCAATTAAAAGCATTTCGTCATTTTTCTGGGCAACGATATAAGTGTCAAAAAGCTGTCCTATAACCCTTATCTTGCCAGTTTCTTGAGTTTCCGTTTCTTTAACAAAATCAAATGAAATCGCATCGGACACCCTATCTTTTTCAGGCTTATCTGCAATTTCGCTGTCCTCTTCCTGATTTATACTATTTGGTTCAAGTTTAAAAACATATCCGCCTGATGATACGGGTTGCTGCACCATATCACATTCAAAGGATTCTGCACTTGGCTCTCTAAATAAATACACACCCTCTGTTTTTGTCGGTATGGTTTCTTTCATAAAATTTCTTATAATACTTTTACTTGGGTGGTCTGTACTCGTCTGATATGTGCCCAAATTAATGCTCTGGCAAGCCTCGTCCCGGTCTTTTTCTTCATCTTCTGAAGAAGCTTTGTAAAGTGCATTTTTCACTGCACAGTGAACAATATTATAAACTTCTTTCTCATTTGCAAACTTAATTTCCGTCTTGGCAGGATGAACATTCACATCCACAAGACTGGGAGAAATTTCAATATTAAGAACATAAAACGGAAACTTGCCCGTCATCAAAATATTGCGATAGGCCTCCTCTATCACTTTTGACACAACATGGTTTTTAATATATCTGCCATTTACCATAAGGGTCTGTCTGGTTCGGTTGCCACGTGCAAGCTCTGCCTTGCCAATAGCACCGTGTACTCTAACACCGTGTTCGGTATAATCAACCTGAGCAAGTGCCCTTGCGTGGTCTATTCCGTAAATATTGAGTATTGCATTTTTTAGCTTTCCGTCACCCGAGGTCGAAAAAATATCCTTGCCATCAGATATATATCTGAAAGCAATTTCGGGCTTCGCAAGTGCAATTCTGCTCATAATATCAGTAATATATCCCGCCTCAGTTGCATCTTTTTTAAGGAATTTCATCCTTGCAGGGATATTTGCAAACAAATTCTCCACAACCATAGTAGTTCCCACATTGCAGGCAATTTCTGACTTTTCCGATGCGACGCCATGTCTGACTGACATACACATACCAAAGTCACAATCACGGGTGCGTGAAACAACCGTTACTTCCGCAACTGCCGAAACCGACGCAAGTGCCTCTCCACGGAAACCCATTGTTTTTATTTCAAACAAATCCTCAATTTCACGCAATTTAGACGTTGCGTGCCTTACAAATGCAAGCTCTAATTCATCCCGGGGGATGCCTTTGCCATTATCTTCAATGGAAATATACTGTATGCCACCGTTTTTTATTTCCACGGTTATCCGGTCAGCCCCTGCATCTATTGAATTTTCAACAAGCTCCTTTACAACAGCCGCAGGTCTTTCAACAACCTCGCCTGCCGCAATTTTATCTGCTACCGCTTGTGATAAAACATTTATCTGTGCCACAGTAATTCCCCCTTTCAGATTGCATTAAATTACATATTTTTTGCTTTTGCCTTAAGGGCGTAAAGCTTTGTAAGTGCCTCCATCGGAGACATTGAGTCAAGGTCAAGCTCTTTGATTTCACTTATAATCTCATTCTCAGGCATTATATCAAGTGCAAGCTGCATATCGTCAGCTTCCCAAGGTTTAATTTCAGGTATCCGGCGTTTAGGTACGCTATCTCCCTTACTGTCACGAAGCTCCAGCTCCGCAAGGACATCCTTTGCTCTTTTTATAACATCTTTTTTAACACCTGCAAGAGCGGCAACCTCAACACCATAGCTTCCGTCTGCACCGCCACGTATAATTTTACGTAAGAATGTGATGTCATCACCTTTTTTCTTAACCGCAACACAAAAATTCTTTATGTTTGCTTCGGTCTCCTCCAAATCGGTAAGCTCGTGATAGTGAGTTGCAAACAACGTCTTTGCTCCGCATTTCTTTTTATTTGCTATGTATTCAATTACCGCACGGGCAATACTAAGTCCGTCATAGGTACTTGTACCCCTGCCTATTTCGTCCAGAATTATAAGACTCTTGTTAGTTGCATTGTCTAAAATATATGCAACCTCGGTCATTTCAACCATAAAGGTTGACTGTCCGGCAGATAAATCATCAGAAGCACCAACACGGGTAAAAATCTTGTCCACAACACCTATATCAGCCGATGTTGCAGGCACAAATGACCCCATCTGTGCCATAAGTGTGATTAAGGCTGTCTGTCTCATATAGGTCGACTTTCCCGCCATATTGGGGCCTGTAATGATTGCCACCTGGTTGTCCTTGCAATCAAGCTCTGTATCATTTGGAATGAAAACATTTTTGGAGTTAATGCTCTCAACCACGGGGTGTCTTCCATCCCGTATAACAATTTT
>JAZNMD010000062.1:0-2632 GCA_045579385.1 Clostridia bacterium | reverse complement strand
GCGCCCTCAAGGGGAAGCCTGCGAAGAAACAACCCATTTATGGGTAGCAGGTAACAGTTGCATGGCTGGCAGGCCAATAAAAAAGCGCACTTGTGCGTAGCCAGTAGAGGGTAGGGCTATGCCCGAAAATGAAATACCCCCCGTTATACGGGGGGATATTTATTGTTTTAAAGTCATTTTTATTAAGTAAAGTCTAAAACAGACCTAATGCTTTGGTTGTGGCGACTATAAGAAAAACAGTGATGATTGAAAAAATTGAGGTAAAGACAACCGTTTGTGATGCAAGGTCGGAGTCTCCGCCCATAGCCTGTGCCATTGTAAACGAAGAAACAGCGGTAGGCGAGGCGAACATACTTATAAGAGTGACGATTACTGCACCGCGAAAACCCAACACATACGCACCGATGCCGATGACGGAAACGGGGATGACAATGAGCTTTAAAAGGACAATCGGGATTAATAATTTAAGATTGGACTTTATTGAAGCAAACTCAAATGAGCCGCCAAGACCAATGAGAGCAAGCGGTGTTGCAACCCGTGACAAATCACGGATGATTTTAAGGCAAAAATCCGGGATTTCGATTTTTGCTACCAGAAAAATTACGCCAAGAACAGATGATATAATAAGAGGGTTTTTAATTATTCCTTTCAATATGTTTAAAAAGTTAATTTTATTTTTCCTGAATACTTCCATACATATAACTGCCAGAACATTAAACAGAGGCACAACAATTGCGATGGCAATTGAAGTCTGCCCGCCGCTTCCATCTCCTAAAAGTGAAAGTGTTATAGGAAGTCCAAAAAGGACAAAGTTGGAGCGGAATACTCCTTGAATAAAAACACCGCGTTTGCTGTTTTCTTTTATGAAGAGAGGAGCAAAAACCATAAGAATAATAAAGGTTATAAGAATACAAATTGCAGAGTAGACTATATAACGCATATCTGAAAGCAAGCTGATTTCGGTTGAATATATATTGTAAAAAAGCAGGCATGGAAGAAACAGCTTAAAAACAAGCTTGTTTATATCTGCCACACTTGTTTCCCTGTAAAATTTAGTTGTTTTAAAGCCATAGCCGATGCATATGTAAATAAGTATAGGAAAAACAACCTTAAATGCTAAAATAATTTCACTCATCAAGAACCATCCTCTTTTTATATATTAAGAGAAAAAGACAATTCCGAAGAATTGTCTTTTTTTGTGGTACACCATCACGGACTCGAACCGTGGACACCCTGATTAAGAGTCAGGTGCTCTACCAGCTGAGCTAATGGTGCATATCGTGTCTCACAACGTTTAGTATTATACTCTTTGTTGGCTGGTTTGTCAATACTTTTTTCGAAAAAAGTTAAAAAAATTGAAAATACTAAAAAAAGGAGACCTTGATACTTAAAATTATGTTCTGTCACTTAACGGGGTGTAATCTGTGTGAGAAGAAACAGATTTATATGCAGGTCGGATAATTTTGTTTGCATTTATCATTTCTTCAATACGATGAGCACTCCAACCTGCAACTCTGGCTATTGCAAAGATAGGTGTGTAAAGTTCTTCGGGTAAATCAAGCATTGAATAAACAAAGCCGCTGTAAAAATCGATATTTGCACTTACGCCTTTGTAGATTTTACGCTTTGAAGCAATAACCTTGGGGGCAAGCTCTGAAATCTTGCTATACAGCTCAAATTCATCCGTGCGGTTTTTTTCCTGCGAAAGAAGTCCGACGTACTTTTTAAGAATTTCTGAACGTGGGTCAGACAAGGAGTAAACAGCGTGCCCCATACCATAAATAAGACCGCTTTTGTCAAATGCTTCTTTGTTTAAAAGCTTTTCAAGATATCCGCATATTTCGTCCTCGTTGGACCAGTTGGAGATATTCTTTTTGATATCATCAAACATATGCTTGACTTTTATGTTTGCTCCACCGTGTTTAGGCCCCTTAAGCGAGCAAAGTGATGCTGCTATGGAAGAATATGTGTCCGTGCCTGATGAGGTCACAACGTGCGTTGTAAAGGTGGAGTTGTTTCCGCCTCCGTGTTCTGCGTGCAGGACTAAAGCAAGGTCTAAGAGCTTGGCTTCAAGAGGCGTAAAGCTCTTGTCGGGACGAAGTATACGCAAAATATTTTCTGCGGTGGACAAAGCGGGAGAAGGTCGGTGTATATAAAGGCTTTTGCCTTCCCCGAAATGTTTATAGGCGTTGTAGGCATAAACTGCAAGAAGAGGAAAGTTCGCAATAAGCTGTATACATTGCCTGAGGTTATTGGGAATGCTTGTGTCATTAGCATTTTTATCATATGAGTAAAGGGTAAGCACGCTCCTTGAAAGAGAATTCATAATATCAGGATTTGGTGCCTTCATAATAACATCGCGAACAAAATTGGTTGGGAGAGTACGATAGCTTGACAGCATAGAAGAAAAATCATTCAGCTGTTTTAAATTGGGCAGCTCGCCAAACAAAAGCAGATACACAGTTTCTTCAAAACCGAAGCGGTTGTCGTTTTCAAATCCGTTGACCAGATCACACACATTGATTCCACGATAGTAAAGTTCGCCATCGCACGGAACGGATTGACCGTTTACAGTATTTGAAGAAATAATGGTTGAAATTTCAGTAAGACCCGTAACTACACCCTTGCCATC
>JAZNMD010000061.1:0-4513 GCA_045579385.1 Clostridia bacterium | reverse complement strand
GTTCTCCCGGCCTAAACCATGCACCTGCATGTTCCTCACATCCAAGGTATCTATAATATTCCTTTACTGCGGAAAAATTCTGCCATGCCCCAATAGGATTTATCCAATAATCCTGCATTCCCTCGCATTGCAGATAATATTTCGGCGCAATAAGTGCCCCGAAATAATGCATATCATATCATATCATTATCAATATAATCCCAAAGCTTTGGTCCCATCCAGGTAGGAAACATCTCTACCATATTGTAAATTCGTTCTGTAACTCCATGATACCCAAGGCCCGTAACATAACACCTATGCGAAACCGCCCCGTGGCATCCGCTGTTGTTTGGGCAAACATACTTAATTCGCTCATCTACAGCAGCTGCAAGCATAACAGTCTTTCCTCCACGGGAATGTCCTGTAATTCCAACCTCTGTTTCATCAACATAATCAAGCTTTTCGAACACATACATATGCTGTATCCCCAAGCCCACGCTGAAATAGCTGTAAAATCAGGATATTCGGGGTAAACCTCATAAAGCTGACCCTTGCGTTCTTTGGTGTCATTTGCAAAATCAAGTCTGTTAAATTTTGCAACCACACATCCTCTTTTTATTGCCTCTTCTTTTGTATCGCTCTCAAGGTTATCATAACATCCATCTCCGGTTAAGAGCACTGGACTTTTTTTATTACCGGTAGTATTTTCTGTAATCTCGAGATTGAATGTAACATATTTGTCTTTTTTCCCCGCTTTTATCTTGTACCAGGTAGAAGCAATGCCCGGTGTTCCATCATTGAGTTTATTTATTTCAACAAATTCAGGTCTTGGAGGCATACCGCCATACTCAAAATCTACTATTTTTCTCGTATCTCGTCTCTGTTTGCATGCCACTCTTCTTTTGTCATTCTTGTGCCATCCGCTTTTTTAAACGCGTCCGGCATCTTTCCTAAGAATTCTATTGGTCTCATAATAATACCTCTTTTTGATTTTTCCTTACTGTCATAAACCCAGTTAAAACCAATGAATTACCGCTAAAGAGTAGCCTTTAACAAACCATAAATTACTTCCATCCTCAATATCTTACAGATTTAATATTAAAAACGGGAATGCAAAAACGTTTCGATTTTTACATTCCCGTTTTGTTTTTTTAATTACTCAGGCTTTGTTTCAAGCTTAAGTGGGAAGTCACCCAACTTATTTACTTTAAATCCGTTAGCCTTGTACTCCTCATAATCAAATGCTTCAAGCTCGTCAATTGCAAGTTTGTGGAATTCATAGAAGTTCTTCCACCACTCGTAACCACTACCAAGCTCTGCATTAAGATAAGCATCAGCTATATCGCAGCCCATAGCAGGAGCTACATAAAACGCACCCATTGTAAGTACGTTTACACCATTACCTGTGATTGCACGGAGTGCTGCAGGAACGCTTTCAACAACACCTGCATGAACGTGAGGGCACTTGCTTGCTGCAATATGTATACCCATACCAGTTCCGCAGAACAAAAGTGCACGTTCAAACTCGCCTTCTGAAATCATAGCACCTACCCTAAGACCTACTCTGTGGAACATAAGGTCTGTATCGTTGGGGTCAGAATCAGCTTTTACACCCATATCTGTTATTTCCCAGCCTTTTGCCTTAAGATGCGCAACAACTGCCTCCTTAAGCGGATAGCCTGCAAAGTCTGCGCCTACTACCAGCTTCTTGTCTTTTACCATTTTCATTTTGAATTTCCTCCTTTTTATATAAATTAAATTTCACAATACTGTACAAAATCAAAGAAATATTTCGTACTCTCTTTGGTATTATATATATAATAATCTATAATTTCAATTTACGCAAGACTTAATTCAAAATTTTTTCGATATTTTAAGGATAAAATCAAATCAAATATTAAAAACTTAAAAAATTTTTAAAAACATCTTGCATTTATAAAAATTATGTGATATAATACCCGAGTCTGTTGAGAGCATTTTTATGCTTATCAATTCCATACTGCAAAGATTTGCGGTATAACAAAGATATAACTCTCTAAAGAAAGAGGTGAAATATAGAGATGAAAGCAGGAATACATCCCGATTACAAGGAAACAACAATTAAGTGTGCTTGTGGCAATGTTATTGAAACCGGTTCTACAAAAGACAAGGTTTCTATAGAAATTTGCTCAGCTTGCCATCCTTTCTACACAGGCAAGCAGAAGTTGGTTGACACAGGTGGTCGTGTTGACAAGTTCAGAAAACGTTTCGGCCTTACCGAGGAGAAATAACTTCCCCACAGATAAGCGAAGCACGTTTACGGAATGTCGATTTTATCGATACTACAATTAATTAAAAAATTCTACGCTAAAATAGTCAAGCATATGCTTGACTATTTTTATGAAATGGATTAAAATATACATTCGGAGGGAGGGCAAATATTTATGCAGCTTTTTAATTCACATACACACACAAACCACAGTCTGGACTGCAATGTTCCTGCTGAAGAAATGTGTCTCGTTGCGATTGATGCTGGCCTTTCAGGCTATTCAATTTGCGACCATTGTCATGGTAGCGATTATATTACCTACAACACATATGACGTGCTTAAAGATTCTTACGCTGATGCCCTTCGTCTTAAAAAGCTTTACAGCGACAAAATAGAAGTTCTTGCAGGTGCTGAATTTGGCGAAATCCTATGGCACAAGAATTATATAGACCGACTTACTGACGCATTTCCATTAGATATAGTGCTGGCGTCTGTGCACCGGGTACGGAATGTTCCCGACACCAACTTTATTTCCCGTATCAACTTTAAAAAATACTCAGAGGATGAACTTAAGCTTTTTGTGACAAAATACTTCGAGGACGTGTTGGAAACAGCCGAAGAGTGTGATTTTGACTCGCTTTCTCATTTGACCTTGATTTTAAGATATGTTAGCGGGAAATACAAGCTCTTTGTTGATTTAAATGATTTTTATCCTATCATTGACAAGATTTTGAAAACGCTTATAAAACGGGAAAAAGCTCTTGAGCTTAATACATCCGAGATAAATGGCATAGGCTTTATGCCTGACAAAGACATCCTTATTCGTTACCGCCAACTTGGTGGCAAATTAATCACAATAGGGGCGGACTCACACAAAACAAAAAATATCGCCCTTGGAATGAATGAGGCAATTAATCTTTTAAGAGAATGCAGTTTTGGTTCTTATGTTTATTACAAATGCAGAAAACCGCAACATATATCAATCTGAATTTATGAGGTGTATCATCTGTGGAAATTTTTGAAATGAAAAAACAATTTAACCAAGTTTTCGGGGAAAGTAGCGAGGAAATTCGTATTTTTGCCTCGCCCGGCAGAGTAAATCTTATCGGCGAGCATATTGACTACTGCGGTGGGCCGGTCATGCCTGCAGCACTTACAATGAAAACAACCTTGCTGGCAAGAAAGAGAAACGATGATGTAATCCGCCTTAAAGCAACCGACCTGGATATTTTGATTGAAACAAAATATTCCGAGGCAGAAGCTCTTAAAGGCACTCTCAAATGGGGCGATTATCAGCTTGGTGTTGCCCTGGAGCTTATCAAGGACGGATATGACCTTTGCGGTTGTGATTTGCTTTATGACGACACCGTTCCTCACGGTGGAGGCCTTTCTTCCTCTGCTGCTATTGAGGTTTCAACCGCTTTATGTCTTTCTACCTTTGCGAATGAAAAGGCTGGTATTAATGAAGAACCTGATATGATTAAGCTGGCTCTTATTTCTCAACGTGCAGAGCATAATTTTATTAACGTAAAATGCGGAATTATGGACCAGTTTGCTTCCGCAATGGGCAAGGCTGACCATGCCATTTATCTTAACTGTTCAACCCTTGAATATGAGCATATTCCCCTTAAGCTTGGCGGTTTTAAGATTGTTCTTACAAACACAAATGTCAAGCATTCACTTGGTAGTTCTAAATACAATGAACGCAGGGGCGAGTGTGAAGAGGGCTTGAATGCACTTAAGGCAGCTTTGTCTGATATAACCTGCCTTGCTGATGTAAGTGAGGATCAATTTGACTTACATAAAGACCTTATAAAAGATGAAATCGTTAAAAAACGCATACGTCACATAGTTTCCGAGTGTGCCAGAGTTAAAAAGAGCGCGGTGGCGCTTAAGTCCGGAGATTTAAATACTTTCGGCAAATACCTTAATTTGTCTCACGAATCACTTCAATATGACTACGAAGTTACTTGCCCTGAGCTTGATTTTGTTGCTGCAAAGGGACGTCAAATTGATGGCGTGCTTGGCATAAGAATGACAGGTGCAGGTTTTGGCGGTTGTACAGTAGCAATCATCCGTGATGATGCTGTAGATACCTTTGTGAAAGAAGTTGGTGAAGCTTACCTCAGAGAATTCGGGCACGAAGCAAGCTTTTATGTTACCGACACAGGCGATGGCGGCAGAGAGATAAAAAACATTTAAACAAATAAATATCCCTCCGTATAACGGGGGGGCATTTCAGTTTCGGGCATAGCCCTACCCTCTACTGGCTACGCACAAGTGCGT
>JAZNMD010000060.1:0-11577 GCA_045579385.1 Clostridia bacterium | reverse complement strand
TGCTCGACAGCTGTCTCGGCTCTCGCCTCGGGCAGCGCTAAACGATTGCCACCGGCAATCAGCGCCCTCAAGGGGAAGCCTGCGAAGAAACAACCCATTTATGGGTAGCAGGTAACAGTTGCATGGCTGGCAGACCAATATAAAAGCGCACTTGTGCGCAGCCAGTAGTATTAGGGCTATGCCTGAAAATGAAATACCCCCGTTATACGGGGGGATATTTATTCATAAAATCTGTATTTTTTGCATATTAATTTACGATAAGAAATTTTAAAAGGCGGAATGCAGATGAAAAGAAGTGCTTTTTTTATTTTTGCAGTGAGCTTTGCTTTTGTGATAGTGTTGTCTTTGGGAATAGGCTTTTTTTGCCACGGGGATAATTCTCAAGAGGTAAAAAAACCAGAGATGCAGGAGATTCCAAAGATTACATATCTTGATGCCGGCTCGGGCAAGGTAAAAGAGATGGAGATAGAGGAGTATCTTGTTGGCGTGCTGGCGGCGGAAATGCCGGCTGAATATAACCTTGAGGCACTGAAAGCGCAAAGTGTTGCAGCACGCAGCTATATATTAAACCGCACAGAAAGAGAAAATCCCGATCATCCCCAGGCTGATGTGTGCACAGAATCAACACATTGTAAGGCATACATTTCCGAGACGGAGGCGAAGGCTCGCTGGGAAAAGGAAAAGGCAGACGAATATTGGGAAAAGCTTTGTAACGCAGTAAGCTTGACTGAGGGCGAGGTAGTGGTGTGTGAAGAGAAAATCGTGGAAGCTTTTTTCTTTGCAGGGAGCGGAGGCAAAACCGAAAACTCCGAGGAGGTATGGGGCGAAGCACGTTCGTACTTAAAGTCGGTTGAAAGTCCCGGAGATGCCGAAAACCCCAAACTTTTGTCGGTAAAAGAAGTTACGTGTAAAGATGCAAAAAAGGCACTTGAAAAAGCGGGAAAGGGTGGAAATCCTACCGCTGAAAGCATACAAATCGGAGAAATTTCAAGGACTGAAGGGGGAAGTGTAAAGACGATACAGTTTGATGAAATTACACTTACAGGAAGTGAGGCAAGGAGCATTTTTGGACTTAAGTCGGCAAATTTCACAGTAGAAAATTTGGGAGACAAGCTGATTTTTACTGTGCGTGGTAGCGGTCACGGAGTGGGAATGAGCCAAAGAGGAGCCAATTTTATGGCAGAAAACGGGAAAAATTACACAGAAATTCTGTCGCATTATTATACAAACATACAAATTATGAAGCTTTGGGATAAAAAAACTTTATTTTGAGTCTGATTTATGATAGACTATAGAAAAGCTTTATGCTTTTTGACAGTTAAAAGAGGAGGGCAGACAAAAATGAAAACAGTAATAACTCTTGGCAGACAATTAGGTTCTAATGGTAAGATTATAGGAAAGGCTCTTGCTGAAAAGCTGGGATATAAGTTCTATGACAAGGAGCTTCTTGCAAGAGTAGCAAAGGAAAGCGGTCTTAGTGAAAGCTTTTTTGAAGAGATGGATGAAAAACCGACCAACAGCCTTTTGTATTCTTTGGTTATGGGCGTTCAATCGGGACACGGTATTTATTATCCGCATAATGATATGTTAAATGGTGACAACCTTTTTAAAATTCAGGCTGACCTTATAAAGACCATTGCAAGCGAGGGCCCCTGCATTATTGTGGGAAGATGTGCGGATTATATTTTAAGAGATAACCCGTATCTTATAAAGCTGTTTTTGTATGCACCCAAAGAGGAGAGGGTTAAAACTCTTATGGAGAGGGATTCCGTAAGCGAAAAAGAAGCCCGCTCGGCAATTAACAAGGCGGATAAGCGTCGGTCAAACTATTACAATTTTTACACCAACGGCAGTTGGGGAAATGTAAACAACTACGACGTTTGTATAGATACAGGAAAACTGTCCAAGGAAGCGGGCGTAGACTTTTTGTATTCCTATATAAAAGAAAGAGAAAAAGGTTTTGCCGAATAAAATATTGATTAAAGCTTAATATTGCATAATTCACCCCTTTTGTTGATATATATTCAAAAAGGGGTGTTTTTTTGTCTCAGAGCAACGTACTCAGAAGTACTGCGTTTTTAACGCTGTCGGGAATTGCGGCAAAAACTGTGGATTTTATTTTCAGGGCATACTATTCAAGAAAGCTCGGGAGCGAAGGCTTGGGGCTCTTTTCTTTGTGTTTCGCTGTCCATGCTATTATGCTTAATATTGCATCGGGCGGGTTTGGTGTGGCTGTTTCGCAAATTGTATCTGACAGACTGTCAAGACGTGAGTTCTCCGAAGTAAAGGCGGCTATGAAGCTTGCACTATGCATTGTCGGGGTTCTTGGAATATGTATGATTTTTGTAACGACTGTATTTTCAAACCGGATAGCAACAAGCTTTTTAAAAGAACCCAGATGTGCAAAAAGCCTTGTTTACCTTTCTCCGAGTATATTGTTTATGAGTATTTCGTATTGTCTAAAGGGATATTTTTATGCATCAAGAAGGATTGCGCCTCCAGCCTCATCTGAATTTTTAGAGCAGGCGGTAAAGATAATATCAATAACAGCGTTGCTTGCCAAAATGCTGCCGCAGGGAGTGGAAGAGGGCTGCGCAGCGGTGTTCCTGGGAATAAGTATAGGGGAATTCTCATCCTGCCTTTATCTTTCGATTATATATTCTTTCGATATCGGGCGGCTTAAATGCGGAAATGTGTCAAAAATGAGACACCTTGCACCGACTATGCTGAAAATCGCTTTGCCCGTGGCAATAAGCTCACTTTTCGGGTCACTGATTCGTACGCAGGAGCAGGTTATGACGGTTGATGGACTAAAGCGTTCAGGGATGAGCCATATGGAATCACTTAAGTTGTACGGAAGTATATATGGTATGGCAATACCATTTCTTATGTTTCCCTTAAGCTTGCTTTCTTCCTGTTTTACTATGCTTGTGCCTGAAATATCCCGTGCTCACGCTTTGAAAAACTCAGTAAGACTGAAAACCTTAGTATCAAGAATATACAGATTTTGCAGTTTTTCAGGGTTTTTAGTGATGTGCACGATGTTCACATTTTCAGAAGCGTTCAGCGAGATGCTGTACGGAGGCGAGGTGGAGCAGGTGTTTATCAGGGTGCTTACTGTTATTGTCCCGATGGCATTTATGGATTCGGTTTCGTGTGGAATTCTTAATGGAATGGGAAGACAAAGAACAATGCTTATATACAGCCTTTCTGATTCAATCGGAAGACTTGCTGTTATATATCTGCTTGTGCCGATATTTGGGATGAAAGGGTTTTTGTTTATAATAATCCTGAGTAATATATTTACATCCACCCTTACTTCACGCAAGGTTTGCGAGATAACGAGGGTCCGCTTCGGGTGGGCGGACAGAGTTTTAAAACATGTTTTTTGTGCATTTTTAGCAGGTGCCATTGCATTTTGTTTAAATCTCCAGAATGCAAAAACCGCAGAAGAAATTGTGTTTGGGGTGCTGATATCGGCGGGACTATATGTTTTCTCAGAAATACTGATCAGCCCTGCTGTAAGGAATGATTTTTCCTGGCTTAGAAACCGAATGTTTTTTAATACATAAATCAGGAAATTCCAGCCGAAAATAATCATACAGGAGGTTCTGCTGTATGAAAATTTCGGTTGTTATACCTGCTTTTAACGAAGAAGAGGTAATACAAAATACCTTGACAACATATATGGAATTCTTAAGTAAAAATTTCAAAAACTTTGAACTGATAGCGGTAAATGACGGAAGTGTTGACAATACCGAAAGCTGTATACGAAGTGTAAAGGATGTAATTTGCATCTCGTACCTCAAAAATCGTGGGAAAGGCTATGCTGTAAAACGTGGAGTTCTGCGTGCAGGGGGAGATTATATTTTCTTCACGGACGCAGACCTTTCATATAGACCGGAAAATATTTTAAGGGCAATAGAAATTCTGGGAAAAAACAAGGTCGGGGCTATAGCAGGCATCCGTGAAAAGCAAAGATGCGATTATCCGTTTTTGCGGAGAGTGTGCTCGCAAGCTTTTTCCCTCTTTGTAAGAGCTGCACTTCCGACTCAGCTTCCTGATACTCAATGTGGTTTTAAGGGGTTTGACAAGGAAACGGGGAAAAGAATTTTTTCCATGCTTCGGACTGTTGATTTTGGATTTGATTTTGAGGTGGTGTACCTTTTACAACTTCTGGACAAGCCTGTTTTTGAGCTGCCCGTTTCATTTGTTCACAGGGCAAAATCTCACGTCAGTCCTGCCAGGGACTTTTTGAGGGCTGTCAAAAATATGCATAACATAAAAAGGAGCAATATAGATGAGCTTATCAAAGCAGAATTATGAGAGATTTTTGTACGGAATCATTATATTGCTTTCAGTTTACAGGTTTTCATATTTTGGATTTAATTACATTCCATATCTTGATGATTATGTTCAATATTCTTTTTATCCTGACCTTGAGGATTGCTGGGAGAGGGTTTATACGGGTGGAACCGGTGTTTTGTTTACCAGACCCCTGGCGGGAATATTGGACTTTTTTTTGTGGAGCAGATTTAGAGACTGCCTTGGGGTTGCGGTTATTATTCTTTCAGTTCTTCACGGGATTTCGGCAATAATTTTTCGCAAAGTTCTTGAATTGTGTCATATACAAACAGGACTTATGTTTTGGGTTGTTTATGTATTTTTGCCTTTAAACTGTGAGGGGACATATTGGGTTTCGGCAGCAACAAGAATTATACCGCCAATGTTTTTATCGGCAATTGCTATGCTGTTTGCGGCACAAAACAGATACGGTCTTTTTACATTGGCAACGTTTTTGTCGGTGTGGTTTTATGAACAAACTGCAGCACTTTCGTTAGTTACAGCAGCGTTGGTTTGCGTGATGAAAAAAGATTATAAAAAAATAATAATTCCTTTGCTTGCGGGACTTATGCTTGTTGTGTTTTACTTAAGTGTAGGGAAAATGGGGGATAATTCTCATCGAATCAGAATTACTGATTTGGCAGGACTGATGAAAAATCTTAAAAATACCTCATACAGCTTTTTTGAAATTATTTCAGATATACAGTTTAAGATTATTTTCAAAGGTTTTTTCCGTGGAATCACGCAAGTTGCTTCGGATTTTGCTTTGCTGTGGGTGCTGACATTAGCTATGCTTGCCATCTGTGCTTGCGTGCTTTCAGGAAAGAGGGGAAATCAAAGCTCTTGTCGGTGCAAGCTTGCAGTTGGGGTATTACTTGTTATAACGCCTCTCCTCCCTTTTGTAGTATTAGAAGGGAGTTTTTTAAATTTAAGAAACATCGTCCCATCAAGCCTGGGACTTGCTTTAATAGTTGACTTTTTTGCAAGCTTTTTATCTGAAAAATGGTCAAATATTATTTCGGGAGTGCTTATATTTGTGTTTGTCATGGCGGGAGTGTCAGAGGTTGGAGATTACAACTTTACTGCAATGCGTGATTACGAAACAGCGGTTAAAATTTCAGAAGAAGTTACCCCCGACACAAAAAGCATTCGGGTAAATATCTCATCCCCTGTATATTATCCGCAAAATGCACCTTACAGAGACCATATAATGAGTATGACGGGTTCCGATTGGGGTGTGACAGGCATAGTCCGGACGATCAGCAAAAACACTAAAATATTGGTGGAAAATCAATATGAAATTAAAAGGTAACACCTCTGTAACAAAATTTGTAAGTTTTGTAGGATAAAACAAGGCTAATTTCTACATTTTTCAAGACAAAACTTAAAAAAAACTATTGAAAACAAGGCAGTTTATGTGTATAATGTATATATGTTATATAAGGGGTACTTTTGCGTTTTTTGGGTCCCTCGAACAAGCATTATTTTTAAATTAGGGTATTGAAGTTTATGAGGAATAGGTTAAAGAAAGCAGCTTTGTTAAAATTTATATCTGTAATGTGCGTTTTTCTTGTTTTAAGTGCGGATGTGTTTGCAGACGGATTTCCGGACGTGCTGCGAACTCACAAAAACTATACCGCGGTTACAGATTTAGTTAAAGCGGGCGTTATTGCAGGATATGAAGATGGTTATTTCAGACCTGAAAAGGAAATTACACGTACTGAATTTTGTGCTCTTATGGCAAGGACCTTAGGTTATGATAAAACTTCGTACATACTTGGTGAGCTGCCCTTTTCTGATGTGCCGGAAGGTTACTGGGGCGAAGCATATATTTCGTTTTGCTATGAATATGGACTCATAAACGGTATGGGCGACGGAACTTTTCTTCCTGCGGCAAAGGTTACTGCCGAGCAGGCAATCAAAATGGCAGTATGTGCCATAGGGAAAGAGAGTGAAGCTTTTTTAAAGCCAGGGGAAAAATGGTACAGCGGGTATGTCTTGGTCGCTGAAGAATATAATCTTCTGTATAAGATTGAGCAGGAGTATGGTTTGCCTTCAGTCAGAGGAGATATTGCCCAGTTGGTATATAACATGGTTGAGACTAAGCTGCTTCTGACAGATGAGGAAGAGGTAGATTTAACGGAGCCGGATTTTGAAACCGAAGTTGAAATACCGGGAGAACCTGAGGAAGATAACTCCATTCCGCCTGAAATTCTTTCAGTTTATAAAAACAAGGATTTTTCGGATGTAAGGACAATACTTATAGATGCGGGTCACAACTGGTCAGGCAGGGATACAGGTGCAGAGAATGTGGCACTTGGTCTCAAGGAAGAGAAAATTACCTGGCAAATTGCGGACAAGCTTCGCACAAAGCTTGAGGATATGGGATATGTTGTTGTAATGACAAGGGACAAGCTTACCGACAGTATCGCAAATACTTCGGTGCTTGAAAGTCTTCAGGCTCGTGTGGATTTGGGTCACGAAAGTTTTTCTGATTTGTTTATTTCAATACATTGCAACGCAGGTGGAGGCTCAGGAACGGAGGCTTATTCCTTCCGTGAGGCGAGCTATGCCGGAATACTTGCAGAGATGATCCAAAAGAACATTACAGATAATACCACACTTTATGACAGAGGTACAAAAACTGCGAATTTTTTTGTTATTAAAAACACCCTGATGCCGACTGTTCTGATTGAAACAGGATTTATAGATAATGAGCATGATGCCGGCGTTATATCATCAGATGATGGCCAGGATGCAATTGCAGCTGCAATTGCAGAGGCTGTTTATGAATACGACAATGCCTCGCTTGAAACGGAATTACTTAAATATCAGAAAACTCCGGCTGACGATGAAATGACGCTTGAGGAAGAGGAAACACAAAATGATTAAAAAGCCAGAATTGCTTGCACCTGCAGGTAGCTTAAGTAAATTGAAAATTGCCTTTGCCTACGGGGCTGATGCGGTTTATGTAGGGGGAGAAGAATTTTCTCTTCGTGTGGCGGCTGAAAACTTTTCGGTAGAAGAACTTAAAGAGGGTGTTGAATTTGCTCACAGTCTTGGAAAAAAGGTTTACCTTACAGCAAATATAATTCCTCACAACAGTGATATTGACGAATATGAGGCTTTCCTTAAAGAATATCTTAAAGCAGGATTTGATGCTGTTATAATTTCAGATATGGGAATGTTTCAGCTTACAAGAGAAATCGCACCCGACCTTGAAATACATGTAAGTACACAGGCGAATAATGTAAACTATAAAAGTGTTGAAGCGTGGTATAAGATGGGTGCAAAAAGGGTAATCCTTGCCCGTGAGATGTCTTTTGATGAGGTAAAGGAAATTCGCACGCGTGTCGGCGATGAACCTGAGCTTGAGGCTTTTATCCACGGGGCAATGTGCATTTCATATTCAGGCAGATGCCTTTTAAGCAACTATATGACAAACCGTGACAGCAATCTGGGTGCTTGGTCGCATCCGTGCAGATGGAAGTATTATCTTGCGGAAGAAACCAGACCGGGTGAGTATATGCCCGTGTTTGAAAATGAACGCGGGACCTTTATATATAACTCCAAAGACCTTTGTATGATAGAACATATAGACAAGCTTATCGAAAGCGGGCTTGACAGTTTTAAAATTGAAGGGAGAGTAAAAACAGAGTATTATCTTGCCACGGTGGTTAAAGCCTATCGTGATGCTATCGATTCTTACTTTGAAGACCCCGATAATTTTAAATGCAACAATATGTGGCTTGAAGAACTTAAAAAGGTAAGCCATCGTGATTACACGACAGGGTTTTTCTTTGGGAAGCCTGACGGAAACGAACAAAACTATCTTACCAGCTCCTATATAAGAAATTATGAACTTTTGGGGATTGTCAAGGATTATGACGCCCAGAAGGGAATGGTAACCGTAATCCAGAAAAACAGATTTTTTAAAGGCTCGGAGGTTGAGTTTTTAAGACCAAAGGGAGATTTCGTAAAAATTAATATAGAGTATATGGAAAACGAAGAAGGCGAGGAACTTGAGGTCGCAAACAGACCGCAGGATATTGCCAGAATAAAAATTGATATACCCCTTGAGCCAGACTCTATGATGCGTGGCGTCAGAAAAAATTAACATTTGTGAAATAATTAAAATTTAAATAGTTTCCAAAATGGAGGTAGAAACAAATGAAGTTGACAAAAAGAGTTTTATCTATGGTTATTGCAATTATGTTGGTTGCTTCAACATTTGTTGCAGTTCCGACCTTCGCTGAGTTTTCGGACTTAGACAAGAAGAATTTTGCGTATGATGCAGTTGATGTACTCAGTAAGCTGGGTGTTATCAATGGCTATGAGGAAGACGGAACTTTAAAGTTCAAGCCTGATAACAACGTTACAAGAGCTGAGTTTACAGCAATGCTTCTCAGAACACGCGGTATGGGTGCAGTTGGTTCAACCAGCCTTATAGATCCACCATTCCCGGATGTTGTTACACCAGATGTTTCATGGGCGATAGCAAATATCCGCACAGCTCGTGAAATGGGCATAATCAATGGTTATGACGATGGCACATTCAAGCCAAACAACAATGTTTCTTATGAAGAAGCGGTTAAGATGATTGTTTGTGCTCTTGGTTATGGCAATATGGGTGCTGATGGTGCTTTCTGGTACTCAAAGTATTTGATGACAGCAACCTCACTTGGTTTCCTTGAAGGTGCAGGCGGTGCAATTGCTACTCCTGCTACCCGTGCTACAATTGCAAAGATGCTTTACAACTGTCTTGAAGTAAATCTTGCAGAGGATAATGCACTCACAAACAAGACTATTCTTGAAAATGACCTTAACCTTAAAAAGAATGTAGGTTACATCGATTCCAATCCTGAAATCAGCTTATCTACACAGGAGCCGAACTTAAGAGATAACGAAGTACAGATTGCAGCTCCGGATGAGTATGGTGTATACAAAACATCAACATACAAGGTTGATGATGCTTCAAAGTATGCTGATATGCTTGGTGCACAGATTACATTCTACTACACTGTTGACAGAAATTCAGGATTCAATGTACTTATTATGGCTTCAGTAAAGAAAAGTGAAACAATTGAAATAGAAGCTGATTTAATACATTCATACACAGATTCAACAATTGAGTATGTAACTAATCCTGGGGATGACAGAACAATAACTGCAAGCATTGCAGGCGACAGCGTTGTTGTATATAACGGAAAGCTCTATGGTGCCACCAAGGCTGACAGCAAATATTCAACTTATTACAGCAATATGGGCTCAAAGGCTATGCCTACAATAGGCAGTGTTAAGCTTCTTGACCGTGACGGAGACAACAGATATGATGTTGTGTTTGTAGAAAGCTACGAAGCTTGGGTTGTATCATCAAGAACAACTTCAAACTATACAATCGTTGACAATATCCTCAGAAAAGATATGACAAACGACGGAAACAAGCTTGTGCTTAATCCTAAAAAAGTAGATTTCTATGATGTTGATGGCAAGGAAAGCAGCTTTAATTCAATCGGTACAGGCACAGTAGTTTGTGTTAAAAAGGTAAATAGCGAAGCTGTTGAAGCTATCATTTGCAAAAATGCCATAACAGGCACAATTACCGCTACAAATTCAAAGACAGGCTACACCATAGGCGACAAGACCTACCAGGTATCAAAACAGGCACCATGGAAAAATCCTATAGCAGGTGCTAAACCTGATACAACAACACCTCAGCGTGGCGATGGAGGTAAATTCTACCTTGACTGCAACGGAAATATTCTTGCTTATGACAAGACTGAAAGTGCAAGCAATCAGCAGTATGGTTATATAACATCAGCAAGATACAAGAACGAGAACTTTGAAGAATCTCTTACTCTTGTAATTGTTACAAAGTCAAATGTAAAGGGTGCTCAGTACGTTGTTACAGAAAAGACAAAATTCAACGGAAATCCTGTTGCTGATCTTGCAACCTTCGAAAGCTATATCGATGTTGCGAACGACACTCAGGAAGCAAATTATCCTAATGGTAGTGGCGGTACCTATGCACAGCTTGTTAAGTTTACAATAGCAAGCGGCAACAAGCTTGATGAGATTGTTACAGCAACAGCAACAGCTGACACTCCTGAAAAGGTAGCAGATGATACGCTTAACCTCTACAATGCAATTCCGCTTACAAGTGCGGCTTCTTACAACAAGAGCACAAAGAAATTCTCAGCATCAGGTTCTAAGAATATCTATGTAAGCAGTGCTCTTATCCTCAAGGTTCCTGAGAACAAGAGCGGTGGCACCTACAGAGTGATGTCTGCAAGCGAACTTGAAACAGGAAGTGACTACAGAGTTGAGCTTTACGATGTAAATGCAACATATTCAGCAAAGGTTGCTCTTGTATACAAGGGTGCAGATACCGTAGGCAAGGTTAAGGCTACATCACCTGTAATGGTTGTAACTGAAGTAAGTGATGGTATCGACGGAGACGAAACAAGATATACTCTTAAAGGTTTCGTTGGAACTTCAGCAGTAGAGTACAAGCTTTCAACTGAGGACGCAAAGACAGCAGCTCTTGCTCCAACCATCAAGAAGGGTGACGTAGTACGTCTTGGTAAGGATGATGAAGGATACTACACCTTGAGACACGAGATGGATGGAACAACAAACAACGAGCATATCATATTCAGTATGACAGCCGGATACAGAGATACATTGAACAAGCCTTCCAACAAGATTGAGTGGGGTTCAAGTTCAACTGCTGATTACGAAGCTTGGTGGGGTTCTGCTTACCGCAGAAGTGAAGACGGTCTTATGATTTCTGAAGATGTTCTTGCAGGAACAGAAGCAGAAGATACAATCACACACCGCGATATCATTGCAACTTCAAATATCAGCAGTGCAAAGGTATTCACTTATGAGATGAAGAATGGCGATCTTGAAATAACTAAACATGACTCAAGCGAGAATGAAGCAGTTATTAATAGTCTCCAGACTTACAACGGTACAGATAAACCTTCAGAAGTATTTGTTCACATCAAGAATAATGCTATAAAGACATTGATAGTAGTTGTAAGATAAATATTAATAATAAAAGCTCCGCAGAATTAACTGCGGAGCTTTATTGTATAACGAAAACCACGCGTGAGCCTGCGTGGTTCAAAAGAGGTTTGCCGATGAACAGATAATAAATTAGAATTTAGAAAAAAGCAGTGTGATTTGAAATATTGAAGTATAGCACAAACAATTTAATGGAAAGCCTTC
>JAZNMD010000059.1:0-7311 GCA_045579385.1 Clostridia bacterium | reverse complement strand
TTTCAGTTCGCGATATTTCGCAAATCGTTATGAAAACTTTGTTTTCATAAACCGACATTATTGCAATCATATGTAGCTTTCAAGCCTTTTGCTTGAAAGTAGCGGAATACATTCCGCTTAAAACGTGATTCTGACGTTTCCACGATTATAGTTATCGTTGATAATATTTTTCTATATATTCTCTGTAACAATTATTTTCCCATCCAGAAAAGCATTGGTTATTACCAAGTCTTTAACCTTCCCGTTGTTTACAAATACAGGGACTTCAGCTTCCGTGTAATTCTCGACAGAAACATCATTAATCACAAGCTTATCAATATCTGCATTTTCATCAATCTGAATTGTAGCAACAGGGTTTTCACATTCTTTGCGATACAGTCCATTAACAGACAAACTCTTAACCTTTGTCTCGCTCTGTATCCATATAAACGGGAAGTGATAAGTTTTATCCTCTCCCATATGTACCTCCTGGATAGGCAGACGCTTTGATTTTGATGCGTGGATATTATTAAGTGATATTGCGTTAAAGCACCCTGTGGTTTCGCCCGGATAATACTTTGTAAAACCGATGCAATATTGATAATAAGTGCCAAATACATTTGAAATTGTGATATGCTCTATATTTTGCTGAACTGTAAGCAAACGTACTGCACTGTGACAATTTTCAGCAAACAATCCATCTATTTCGATATTGGTAATATCGCCGCCTGCACCTTCGTGAGCATTTAAAGCTACAAAGTCATCATAGCAGGCACCTTTTAAATTTTTGATTGTTCCGTAATGACAATTTCCATTAAGATGTATACCGTCCATATTTACGGAATAAGGATTGCCTTCATTGAAATCAAAAACTATATTCTCAATCGTGAAATACGAAGCTCTTTCAATCATAACAGCATAGTTTGAAGGGTCCTTAAAGGTCATATTTGAAAGTCTAAAATTACGAACATTATAAAAGAGCATAATATGACCCAAAAAATGTCTCTCATCAAACCTTCTTGTCTGCAATGGATTTGGGTCTTGATTTTTGTTATTAAAGTTCCAGATTCCGCCTTCAATCTCAAAATTACAGCAGGCATCTTCTTCATCAGGAGAAAGCTCATCTACAAAATACCATAAATCTTTTTGAGACGGTGTCAAAAACTCTCTAAGTCTCTTTGCAGGTCTTTCTGTTGCTTTGTTTTGAAGCATAAAACAGTTTGCTCCGTCTGCAAGCTTAATTTCTGCAAACCGCGGTAATTTCAGCTTGAAATTTGATGGAATTACAAGCGGTTTTGTAATCAGATACTTATTTTCAGGCACAGGAAGAACCACCTCACACACCCCGCTGTCTATCATCTCCTGTATAGCAGGCTGATCATCGTGAATTCCGTCACCATACAATATGTATTTATTATTGTTCATAATATCCCTCTTCTTTTCAATTTAGAAATTATGCAAAATAAATCGCAACGCCGAAATCTTGCTTGTTTTAAAATTCTATCTATAACATTTTACCACATCAGTATGTTTTTTACAATAGTTTGTGTGATAATTTGACAGTAAATATTTAAGATTTTTTAGCAAATATTTACGCAATAAATCCTGAGCAGACAGAAAATCATAAGAAAACAAGTCATCTTTTTAAATGACTTGTTTTCTTATTTGTCATCGTAATTTACGCATAAAACAACCTGAGGCTTTCATATTATTCAGCAAAGAGGTGATTCTATGAAGATAAGTGTATTTTGGGTAATAAAAAACAGATACTTGATAGCAGGATTTCTTATTGCAATCGGTATCGCCACGTCACTATATGGTTTGACCAACATTTACAAATCCGAACAAGTATCTGCTACTCCACTTGCCGGCAAGGTCGTTCTCCTTGACCCCGGGCATGGTGGTATTGACGCGGGTGCCAGCGATAATGGTGCGGTTGAAAAAAAACTTAATCTTGAAATAGCCTTGATTTTGAAAAGCTATATCGAAAGCAATGGCGGAATTTGTTATCTTACCCGAACCGAAGACACTAACACAGCCGACCCCAACAGAGCTAAGGGTATCACGCAAAAATCATCTGACCTTAAAACAAGAAAGGAGAGTATTTCAAAACTCAATGCTGATATTTTCATCAGCATACACATGAATAAATTCAGTCAAGAGCAGTATTTTGGACTTCAGGTGTTTTATGACCCGGGAAATCCGGAAAATAAAAAACTTGGCGAAGCTATACAAAACTCCGCCAAGAATGTTTTAGACAATGGCAATCATCGCAAAGCCAAAGCTACGGGGGACAAAATATATGTTCTCAAAGGAAACAGCATCCCCTGCGCATTGGTGGAATGTGGTTTTTTGTCAAACCAAGCCGAAGCAGAAAAACTCCAGACTTCCGAATATCAGCGAAAAGTTGCCTGGTCAATCTTTTTAGGGATCGCCGAATACTTCAGCCATTAATCATTTTGTTTATCTCGCGCCTGAGCCTTGATATTATACGTTTTTCCAATCTGGATATATACGATTGTGAAATTCCCATAATATCAGCCACCTGTTTCTGGGTTTTTTCCTCATCTCCACTTCCCAGTCCAAACCTTAACTTCATAATATTTTGTTCACGTTCAGAGAGCTTTTTCATTGCTATATGAAGAAGCTCTTTATCTACCTTTTCATCTATATGCCGCTGAGTTATGTCGCTGTCCGTACCCAGTATATCCGACAGCAAAAGTTCATTTCCGTCCCAGTCTATGTTAAGAGGCTCATCAATTGAAATGTTAACCCGTGAAGAACTGTTTTTCCGAAGATACATCAGAATTTCGTTTTCTATGCATCGTGAAGCATAGGTTGCAAGCTTGATATTTTTATCCGGCTTAAAAGTATTTATAGCTTTTATAAGACCTATTGTCCCTATTGAAATCAAATCTTCAATTCCAACGCCTGTGTTTTCAAACTTTTTGGCTATGTATACTACAAGTCTTAAATTATGTTCTATGAGAACACTTTTCACGCTTTTATCCTCAAGATTCTCCCGCAGCTTTAAAATCAATTCTTCCTCCTCCAGAGGATTTAGCGGAGCAGGCAAGGTCTCAGCTGAACCTATATAATGTACAAATTCAGATGCCCGCAGTTTTGTGATTATAAAATTTATCAGAAGTTCTGCCTTGTAAATAATAAAATTAAACATATTCGCCCTTCCTTTGCTCTAATATTATCGGATTAAATATTGCATCAAACTCTCCATTGTTACAGAGCTTGCTATCTGCTATCGCTATAACACAATCCATTATCCTTGTCTGGTTGATAATTACATCCTTTGGAACAAACCCGTAAAGCACCCCGTCTTTATTGCCTATTGTGGCAAAGGGTAGTACGCACAGCTTCACAGAAAACTCTTTAAAGCTATCTATGCTGAATTCCCCCTCAAAAAGCTTTAACACATCATAAGGAAGCAGCTTTTTAGCAGCAGCTTTTGTTATTATTATGGCAGGCACCTGCCTTGTAGGCTCGCAAAGATTGCAACCCGTATCCCCAAAAGCTTTGAGTGTAACATTTTGTGTATCCGCTTTGATTTTTAAGTCAAAAATATTTCCGGCTTGACTAAATACATTTTTTCTTATGTACGATATGGTATATACGCATACATAAGAAATAATTGCCGCTGTTATAATGTCTGACGCCTTTATATCAAAATAAAATTCCCCGTTTGAAACCGCAGCTCCGACTTGTGTTCCGAAATTTGTTGTAAAAATCAATGTAAAAATGATACCGGCATAAATTGCTGTCACAGCAAATAATATAATCGTATTTTTTATTGTAATCAAACTATTTCTTACAGGGAAAGCAATCATTCCCGATAATGTTAACACCCCCGCCTTCATTAAAACAGAATACAAAAAATCAATCTGCGGAAAAAACACCATGCAGGAATAAACCGCAAGAACACCTGATGACAAAAAAAGTCTTATCAGTGACAACTCACGCCTGAGCAGAAGTGATGTTGTATAAATAGTAAACGTATTCATAAGAAAATTAATCAAAAAAAGTAAATCTATGTAAACAACAGGTCTCACCAATGCACCTCCCCCGTTTATACTTTTAGTATAAATCATCGGTTATGAAAAAATTGTCATAATTGCGTTACTGTTGAATTTTATTTCCTTGCAATCAAAAAGACCGACGCTCCCCCAAAACAGGAACGTCGGTCTTAAATTAAACTCTAAACTTCAAAATCAAAGCACTTTCTCTCTCCCACAACTGATCTTACAAAGGTTGCAACCGCAAGATGATCGGGATTTTTTTGATATGCCTTAAGTGAATCCTCATCAACAAAGGTGCTGTCAAGCATAATATCCCCGCTTGATGACTCAAGCGGCTCCGTATATACATTCACTTCGGTAAGTCCCGGGATTTTTCCCATAAGTCCTTCAAGACCCTCTTTAATCTTTGCCGAGAAAGCTGCCTTCTCCTCTACTGAATATTCATCCTTATAGCTCCAGATAATTATGTGTTTAACCATTTTTATCTCTCCTATTTTTAAAATCTGAAATCTCTTTTACCATTTTGAATTTCTTCTATATATTTTTTTGCCAGTTCCCTTGTTTTTTCATTTGGAACCTTTTCGATTTCTTTTTCAATAACCTTTATTCCGTTTTTAACCGTTTCAGGCGAAGCATAATCCATAAGATATTCCTTGAGAGTAATAAGAGCGTTTGGCTGACAACAGTTTGCAATTTGCCCTGACTTAATAAGAGACATAAAACGGTCTCCCGTTCTGCCCTCACGATAGCAGGCAGTGCAAAAACTTGGGATATATCCCAGTTCAAGAAGCCAGTTAACAACGCTGTCAAGCGGTCTTGTGTCGCTTATGTCAAACTGAGCTGAATTTTCCTCCTCAGGTTCGTCCTTGATATATCCGCCCACGGTTGTCTTTGACCCACCGCTTATCTGCGAAACACCAAGCTTTAATACTCTTTCACGGGATGCTTTTGATTCACGGGTAGAAATAATCATTCCCGTATAAGGAACTGCTATTCTTATAACTGCTACTATTTTTTCAAAAATCTCATCGGATATTGCATTTGAAAAAGAATCCTTGTCAATGCCCTCGGCAGGACAAATTCGGGGAACACTTATTGTATGAGGTCCGACACCCTTGGCGGCTTCAAGATGTTCTGCATGCATAAGTAATCCCACGAAGTCATATCTGTACATCTCCAGTCCAAACAAAACTCCTATACCCACATCATCAATTCCACCATCCATAGCCCTGTCCATAGCCTCGGTATGATAAGCGTAGTTGTGCTTGGGGCCAGTAGGATGAAGTATTTCATAATTTTCCTTGTGATAGGTTTCCTGAAACAGAATATATGTACCTATCCCACGCTCCTTAAGCTTGCGATAATTTTCAACTGTAGTAGCCGCAATATTTACATTAACCCGACGTATCGCTCCGTTTTTGTGTTTTATTGAATATATGGTATCGATGCTTTCCAGAACGTATTCAATCGGGTTATTTACAGGGTCTTCCCCAAGCTCTATCGCCAAACGTTTATGCCCCATATCCTGAAGTGCAATAACCTCCTGCCTGATCTCCTCTTGCGAAAGCTTTTTGCGTGTAATGCAGGTGTTTCCGTTATGATAAGGACAGTAAGTGCATCCATTCACACAATAGTTTGACAGGTAAAGCGGTGCAAACATAACTATTCTGTTGCCATAAAGTTTTTCTTTGATTTTTATTGCGAGCTCCTTGATTGCTTCATTTGCTTCAGGAATATCACATTCCAGCAAAACCGCCGCTTCACGATGGGTAAGGCCCTTGCAATCCTCCGCACGCTTGATAAGAGAAAAGATTAATTCTCTGTTTGATTTATTCTTTTTTGCATATTCAATAGAATCCAAAATTTCTTCGTGATTAATAAACTCCTCTGCAATAGAAGATTCCGGTTTGTATATTGCCATTTGTTTTCTCCTTCCGTCTTTTTATTTGAAATCGCCACGTGTAACGACGATTTCATAACCAATTTCTTTTACTCGTCTTTTCAAATCAGCCAAGCCCTCCGCTGCTTCACTTCCGCTTGAAAGCTTATTGTTATACAGCATATATTTCTCCCGTGCAAACACAGGGGAAAGATTTGGCATCACAACATTTGCTCCTGACAAAATTCCCTGCTCCCGTCCATCCTCAGAAAGACTTCCAAGTGCAGTTGTTGCAGGGAGTAACACCTTTTTAAGCATAATTCTTAAAATTGCTAAAAGAAATAATGTAAGTTTAACGCTTCCCGCAGGATATACACCAAACGGTGTGTCCTTGTGAGGAATAAACGGTCCTATTCCCACCATCTCAGGATTAAGCTCCCTTATAAACAGCATATCATCTGCCAATGTTTCCACAGTTTGAAACGGCGACCCAACCATAAAGCCACATCCCGTTTGGAAGCCAATTTCTTTAAGTTTAAACAGACATTCCTTGCGACTTGAAAGTGTGAATTTGGGCGGATGAAGCATCTCATAATGCTCCGCGTTTGCGGTTTCATGTCTCAGAAGGTATCTGTCTGCCCCCGCATCAAACAAACGCTTATAAGAGTCTCCGTCCCTCTCGCCTATCGAAAGTGTGACTGCACAATCAGGAAAATCCGCCTTTATCGATTTTATGATATCACACATTTTTTCATCATCGAAAAACGGGTCCTCGCCACCCTGAAGCACAAAAGTTCTGAAGCCTAAGTCATACCCCGTCTTACAGCACAAGAGAATTTCATCCTTTTCCAAACGATATCTCAGCGCCCACTTGTTGCTGCACCGTAGTCCGCAATAAAAGCAGTCACGCTTACATATATTGGTAAACTCAATAAGTCCCCTTATGTAAATTTTGTTATCAAAATTTGCCATTGCAGTTTTTACGGCAAGGTGACGTGCGAATTCAAAATCCTCATTATCGTAGGTCCCTATAAGCGTCAAAAACTCGTTCTTTGACAGAGTATTATTTTCATACAGTTTCTCTATAAGGTCACGATTTTTCAAAAAACTACAACCCCTTTTTTCTATTTTGAGTAAACAGTCTTGACACTTGTGCCTTTAATCATACCTAACTTCCCGGTAATTGCTCCGATAGTATCCACAGAAGCATCAACAACCACACTCATTACAGAAACTCCTTTTTCCTTATATGGAATTCCCATACGTCCAACAATATATTCATTGTAATTATGCAGGATGCTGTTAATCTCCTCAGATGCGGATAAATCGTTAATTATAATTCCAATTATTGCTATTCTTGTTTCCACATTATCACTCCAAATCTTATAAAATATAAAAAAGTGTTTGATAGAGCACTTCAAC
>JAZNMD010000058.1:0-2963 GCA_045579385.1 Clostridia bacterium | reverse complement strand
CCGTCGCCCGTGTATCCGCGCCTTTCAAGGTGAGGGCAGTCGGAGGGCATACCCTCGTGCATATTCGAAAGCATCGTGTGAACAAAGGTGCGGTATATCCAATTCAAGACCTCATTGTCCGAATCGAAGGATGACGTCACCTTAACGTCAGCGTGTGTTTCGTGAACCGATTCAACACAAGCGTCGCCATTGACGGTAAAATATCTGAAGCCAAGCCAGGTAAAGAGAGGGAAGAGCCTCTGCCCCTTTTTGGTGTTTTTGAATATTAGATACTGATATTGTCTGTGTGCCGGGTCAAGAAAGCCGCTCTCCAGAATTTCTTCCGAAACAGTGACCTCAACGTCGCCGCCGTTCGAGATCAGAACGGGATAGCCCGTGAGATTGACGCCTGCATCGTATACGCCTTTTTCGCTGACAGTCGGTATGATCTCTCGTATCACCCTGTCGCAGGGGCAGTCTGAGAAGAGGTAATCGGTTTGAAGAGGCCTTACCGCGCAAGCGTTTTTCCACTCGGAGTCATCGAAATCTTTCTCGACTATCTCCATTCCGCATTTCTCAAAATCATATACCTCGCCCGCATTGTATTCCGACTTTTCAACGAAATAAGGGCTGAATTTTGCACTTTCAGAGGAAAAATGCTCACGATCACGGACGTTTATTCGGTAGCAGACCTTCGGCTCACCGAAAGCGCCCTGAGTAGCGCCCGCAAATGTGTCGGAGCCTGTGTACCAACCGCCGCCGAGAAGCACCGCGACAGAGTTTTCGCCGTCGCAGAGCAGATGCGAAATATCAAACTCGGAAACGTAGCACCTTGTCGCCATCTCTTCGTCCGTGGGAACGCCCTTCCTTTCTACGTTTTCGTAATTTGTGCAGAGGGGAAGGAAAAGCTCGTCGTGAGCGCGAGAGCCGTTGATATATAACACGAAATGACCGAATCCGAGTATTCGGATAATTGCCTTTTCACCCTTTCGGGCAGAGAAGCGGTCACGGATAGCAATATAGCCCGATCCCTCGGGTGCGCCTATCCATCTCGCCGCTCCAAACATTTCATCAGATCTCATAGCCGTCCTCCTCTTTGTCTCTCCGATGTAATTCTACATCAAACGGATCGCTTTGTCAAGTATTTGAAGCGCGTAGAGACGCTTTTTGAAAGAGTGTCGAACAGATATTTCGTCGAAATATACATATTACCCCCCAAAAAACGCAATAAAAGGACATAAGTGACAAAATTCATCTTTTTTGAAAAAAATATTGAAAAAGAGAAATACCGATGGTATAATTATCATAATAGGAAATTTTTTTCTCATTTACATTTTTAAAAGGAGTGGCAGTATGAAGAAGAAAAAGTATGACCCTGCAGAGCTTGAGATAATCTGGTTCAAAATGCAGGATATCATTACCGCATCGGACGGAAGTTCCGCACCGGACGATGACGACGAAAACGGCGGAAGCGGCATCGGCGGCGGATATAACCCCGGCGGATGGACCTAAGCATTCCACAAAACAAAATATGAAAGGACAAAAAAGAAGATGAAAAAGTTCAGTTTCGCAAAAATCGTTTCATTTGCTATGGTATGTGCTATGCTTATGGGCGCACTTGCCATTGGTGTATATGCTGCAGAGGAAGTTGCTGTGGAAATCGTATCCAACAACGTATTCTACGGTGACAAGTTTGAGATTATGTATGCAATCAAAGCCCCCGAGGGTGCAACCATTGAGGCTGTAGACTCTGAGGGTAATGAAATCAAAGTTCTTCCTTTCACGGATGAAAATGGTGATTCGACAGTAAATATTGATGGTGTTGATTATCCTATGTACATCCTTGAAGAAGGCGTTGCAGCACAGGCAATCGATGAGGTTATTACTGTTACTGTAACAGCAGGTAATAATGTTGCTACACAGAAGTACAGTGTTCTTGAGTACATCTATGAGCGTATGTATGTCAAGGCCGACGTAGAGGGTGCAGAGCTTGATATGTTCAATGCACTTCTCACATATGCAAACGCTGCAGATATCGCTCTTAACGGCGCATCCGCAGAGGAAAGCCTTGGCAACCTCGTATACGTTAGCGCAGTTGATTGTACTTTCGACGGTGCAACTTCTGGAGTAGTTTCTTCTGGAACAGTTCTCTATTTCGAGACTGATCTTGTTGCAGAAGAAGGATATGTTATAAATTGGATAATAACTGATTTTGATAATGATAAGACTGTCAAGATTGACAGTGATACCATGGCAAACAACGGATATGAAGTCAACGGCAATGTTAAGGTTCAGGCTGTTGTTGAGGAGTCGACCGCAGATAAGCCAGTTGTGCTTTTGGCAACATTTGAACTTGGTGCTAATGGATCAGCAGCACACAAGGATGGAAGCACTGCCAAAACATCATACTCTGAAACCGACGGAAGTTACACCCTTTCAATGACTGATGCTGATAAATTCTATCCCTCTTCCTACGACCAGGCAGGTAACTCTTGCATCAAGTTTGGTACATCTAGTGTTGTTGGTAAGTTTACTATGACTGTTCCGGATAATGTCACTCAAGTAGTATTCTATGTTGCAAAATACAAAGCCAATACATCAAAAATCAATGTAAATGGTACGGTATATACTCTTACGAAGAATTCAAATGATGGTGAGTATGACGAGATAGTAGTCGATACAACATCAAGCAAAACCATTACATTTACAACTGTATCAGGCGGTGTTAGAGCAATGCTTAATACTGTTGAATTCCATGGATACGCAAACTAATCATTTCAGATTATAGTGTCTATTTCCCCACCGCTACGGCGGTGGGGATTTTTTATCTTTTCTCGACATTTTCACATTTTTATTTCCTCACAAACCACCTCCAAATTGCGGTTTATAGGTGGGATAATAATTGCAAACCCATGTAAAATACTTCACGGCTATAAGTCAAACGACACCAAACAACCGTAGGGACCGACGTCCTCGGCGGTCCG
>JAZNMD010000057.1:0-3766 GCA_045579385.1 Clostridia bacterium | reverse complement strand
ATACTTATTCCTATCTTCAAGTTTCACTAACGCCCCGTTAATCTGTTCTTTTGTGAATCTTAATGTGGTTTCGGTTCCCCAACTTGTAAAGACATCGTCAGCGTGATGATGTTCGTGATGATGCTCACATTCACAATGTTCGTCGTGATGGTGGTGTTCATGATGATGCCCACACTCACAATGTTCGTCGTGATGATGCTCATGGTGATGCCCGCATTCACAATGCTCATCGTGATGGTGATGTTCATGATGATGTCCGCATTCAGGGCACGTAGATTCAGCTTCCAGATCCTCAAGCTTTGCATTGAGGGTATTATTGCCTTCTATAGCCTGAAGAATCTTTTTACCATCAAGCTCTTCCCAATCTGTTGACACAATTGTAACATTTGGATTCACGGATTTAATAAGGTCTATCGCTTCATCAATTTTTTCAAGTGCCATATCCTTGGTGCGACTTAAAACCACGCAATTTGCACTTTTAAGCTGGTCGTTATAAAATTCTCCGAAGTTCTTTATATACATTCTGCATTTTTTTGCATCAACTACTGTCACAAGCCCGTTCAGACTTATTTCATCTGCACTGACATCTGCAACAGCTTTAATTACATCACTAAGTTTTCCTACGCCTGATGGTTCTATAAGAATTCTGTCAGGAGCAAAATCAAGAATTACTTTTTTAAGTGCTTCGGAAAAATCTCCTACCAGACTGCAGCATATACAGCCTGAATTCATTTCGGTTATTTCAACACCCGCTTCTTTTAAAAAACCACCATCTATCCCTATTTCGCCAAATTCATTTTCAATGAGTACAAGCTTTTCGTTGTCATATGCTTCACTTAAAAGCTTCTTTATAAGAGTAGTCTTTCCTGCACCTAAAAAGCCGGAAAATATATCAATTTTTGTCATTTTAACGCACCCCTTATTTATTTTTTATTAAAGTTTATTCAACATAATTCTTTTTCCACTTACCTGAGAAGAAAAATGACGTACCTATAATAATCGGCACAAAACCTGCCAGTGCATCCCCGTACCAGAATCCAAGGCAATCCATATGTAAAATAAATCCAAGCAATGCGGCAATTCCGATACGACTTATAATACCGTCAATCAAAGCAACAGCCAGGTTAAGATTTGTATTTCCTGACCCGTTTATCAGAGAAAAAGCAATATTTCTCGTCGCAGAGCCGATAAAATTCAGAACAGTAGGCATAACTAAAATTCCTGCAACAGCCAGAACTTCAGTATCAGCAGTAAACGCTGCAAAAACCTGATTCGGGAACAAAATAAGAATCAAAGACAACACTCCTGATATGATAAAACTGCAAACTCCAACAGTTTTTAGTATTAATGGGATTCTCTTTATTTTTCCTGCTCCCAGGTTTTGTCCTACCATCGCGCTGCCCGCTGCGGTAAACGAATTGGAAACAACACCAATCATCAGGTTAATTTTGTTATAAATTCCTGCCAACGCAGAGTAAACAACGCCAAACATATTAATCCATGCCATAAGCACTATTTTGGAAAGACTGACAGCTGCCGATTGTATCGCCATAGGGACACCCAGGGCAAGAATACGCAAAAAAGCTCTTTTGTCAACCGCAAAGCTTTTGAACTTAAAGTCAAATCCAAAATTAACCTTATTTTTGTAAAGATAGATAATGGAAATTATAAAACTTACAGCTTGTCCTATTACAGTAGCCAGTGCTGCACCAAAAACTTCCATATCCATATATACCACAAAAATAATATCAAGCACCAGGTTAAGAACAGCGGCAATTGCAACAAAAACAAAGGGCCTCTGGCTGTCACCCATTCCCCTGAGAATGGCACTTACAATATTATAACCATAAATAAAAACAAGCCCCACCACACAGGTAAGCATATAATCCATGGTATATTTGTAGGATTCCTGAGGGGTATTAAGCCACTGTAAAATCTGGTCTCTGAGTAAAAAACACAAAACAGAAATAGCAACAGATGCGAGCAGCAAAAAAGTAAACATAGTACCTATCGTGCGTTTAACGCGGTCAACATTTTCTGCCCCAACATCCTGGGCAATCAAGACCTGTCCTGCAGAAGAAAACCCCATTGCCACAAACGTAATAAGGTGCAAAATATCTCCGCCGATTGAAACCGCAGACATACCTGCACCGCCCAGATATTGACCGACAACTATCATATCCACGATGTTATAAATCGCTTGAAGTAAATTGGATAAAAATAGCGGAAATGCAAATTGTAAAAGTAATTTACTGACATTTCCTTTTGTTAAATCTCTAATCATAGAATTGGCCATAAACGAAAACCCCCTGAAATCCTCTTTATTATAGCACAGTTTCCCGATTTAATCAAGCAACTTTTCGAGAAGTACAAACCCATCGTTTTCTATAGCCACAACTTTTACACCGAGTGCTTTTTCAACATCAGATATAGAGAGGTTGTCTAAAAAAACCTCCTCATCGTGCCTTAACATAGAAACAGGAATTAAAATTTCTTCTCCAATGTCTTTACCGGAGAGTTGTTCAATTATATCCCCCGCTGTTATAAGGCCACTTACTGTTATTTTTTCGCCAAAAAACCTGTTTTCTACAGCAAAAACATTAATTTTATCACTATTCAGTTTTTTAATTAGTCCTGATATAAAGTCATATGCCAGAACGCCTGTAACCACAGTTTTTTTCGTTTTAACTTCGATCTTGTCACAAGCCTGCAAAGCATCAAGAAATTCCCATTCCAATGATGCACAAAGCCCTACTCCGTTTTCAATCTGAGGAAATCCATCGTATTCACGCCATGATGGAATTTCTTCTTCTGCTGTTATATAGAATTCATCAGCAAGATAAACAAAATTAATCGCACGCTCTTTTTTTGCTTTCTTCTGCCATAATGAAACTTGCCTTATAACCTCTTTTGCTGCATTTTTATCAAAGGTATCAAGCTGAGTAAGTCCCTCACGATAGTTTGAAATCCCCACAGGAACAATTGACAAGCTTTCAACAGCTTCTCCAAGGCTCAAAATATCGCTGATTGTATTATCAAGCTCTTCTTTGTCGTTATATCCCGGACACAATACCACCTGACAGTTAATCATCATACCGCTGCCTGAAAAACGTCTCAACTGCTCCATTATTTTCCCTGCAAATCTATTATTAAGCATTTTACAGCGGAGTTCAGGATTGGTTGTATGAACTGACACATTTATTCTGGGGATATTATACTCGATTATCCGGTCTATATCGCTGTCAGACATATTGGTCAATGTAACGTAATTTCCCTGTAAAAAAGACAATCTGTAATCGTCATCCTTAAAATAGCAGCTCTCACGCATATTGGGTGGAAGCTGATCAATAAAACAAAAAATGCACTTATTATTGCAGGAACGTGCATTATCTATAAGCAATGAGTCAAACTCAGCACCGAAAGGCAAAAAGTCTGGGTTTTCTGCCAATAATGTTCTGTCAGAAAGTTCAATTTCAAGCTCCTCGTTTGCCGATAAATACATATAATCCAGGTAATCGTTTACTTCTTTGCCATTTATTGTTTTGATAGTGTCTCCTGCTTTTATACCATATTTTTCAGCTATTGAGCCACTTACTACTGATTTTACTGTTACTGACATTTCACGTTCCTCCTTTCAGCAAATCAAGGCAGACAACCGATGTTGCCTGCCTTATATTATCTTTTAAATCCTTTTAAAAAGGCTTGCGTTCTCTCGTTTTGAGGATTTTCAATCACATCCTCAGCAACGCCTTCTTCAACAATATAA
>JAZNMD010000056.1:0-7537 GCA_045579385.1 Clostridia bacterium | reverse complement strand
TTCTTGCTGAGTGAAGAAGTGTCGCCTTTGCTTCTCCTGTGCCGAAACGTGCAATCTTTAAAGGGAGCAAAAATGTCCCCAGATTGTTTACATCGTCTGCATTAAAGGTTTTTAAATAATAGTCAACCTTTTCGCAAAAGCTTTCACACCCTGACATTCCTATAACGCCAAGTCTGCCCAAATTGTAGGATTCAATTGTTGATTTCATAAGACTTCTCCTTTGAATAAATTTAAATTATCTTGAAATTAATTACACTCTTAACTTACTTATGCTCTGACAGCAATTTGTATTTTATATCCCAAAGCTGTTGTGATAAGTCCACATAATATTCATGCGGATTTTCAAAACGTTTTACCTCATCCCAGATTTTGTCAATTTCCTGCTTGCAATAAGCCCGTATTTCTTCTAAATCAGGCAATTTATATACGCATTTTCCCTTTTTGAAAATCTGTTTTTGTAATTTTACAGCTTTAAAATCAGTTATGACTTTGCGTTTCCATGTATGATCAGGGTCAAAAATTTCATAGCTTTTGCTTTCGTCAATAACTTCATCCGAAAGCGTAATCACATCCGCAATTGCCATTCCGGTTTCATTTGAAAACAGCCTATAAACATTCTTAAAGCAAGGATTGGTAATTTTGGCAACATTCTCGCTAACCTTGATTTTGGGTATCATATTTCCATCTTTTTCAACAGCCACCAGCTTGTATACCCCGCCGAAAACAGGCTCAGACTTAGATGTTATAAGTCTTTCGCCCACGCCAAAGGAATCAATCGAGGCACCTTGCCTTAAAATATCACGGATTATATATTCATCAAGTGAATTGGAGACTACAATTCCAACATCATTATAGCCTGCCGCATCAAGCATTTTTCTTGTTTTCTTTGTAAGATACGTAATATCACCGCTGTCAATCCTGATGCCCTTAGGTCTTACCCCCATCGGCTTTAAAACCTCGTCAAAAACACGGATTGCATTCGGCACACCTGATTTTAACACATTGTAGGTATCCACCAAAAATGTGCACGCATTAGGATAAGCAAGGGCATAAGCACGAAACGCCTCGTATTCACTGTCAAAGGACTGAATCCAACTGTGCGACATTGTTCCGAGTGCAGGCACTCCGTAAAGCTTGTCCGTCAATGTGCAGGCAGTGCCTGCTGCACCGCCGATATAAGCAGCCCTTGCTCCAAGGACAGCCCCACCTGTTCCCTGGGCACGTCTTGAGCCGAATTCCATAATAGGTCTGCCCTCTGCCGCACGAACAATACGATTGCACTTTGTGGCAATCAAGCTTTGATGGTTTATAGTGAGTAAAATCATTGTTTCAATAAACTGTGCCTGGATAAGAGGGCCTCTTACCGTCAAGATAGGCTCATTGGGGAAAATCGGAGTCCCCTCAGGAATTGCCCAGACGTCACACTCAAATTTGAAGTTTCTGAGATAATCCAAAAATTCTTCACAAAAAATACCCTTTTGACGAAGAAATTCTATGTCTTCATCATCGAACTTAAGTTCATTTAAATATTCAACAACCTGTTCAACCCCTGCCATAATAGCAAATCCCGCATTGTCAGGAACCTTGCGGAAAAACATATCAAAATACGCAATCTCATCGTGCATATTATTTTGAAAATAACCATTAGCCATAGTTATCTCGTAAAAATCAGTAAGAAGTGTGTTGTTCATAAAATAGGCACAACCTTTTCCTTTAGAAATATTAAAAACTACATCGTTTTTCATTATAATCATAATCGTGGAAACGTCAGAATGACGTTTTAAGCGGAATACATTCCGCTACTTTCAAGCAAGAGGCTTGAAAGCCACGTATGATTGCAATAATGTCGGATTATGAAAACAAAGTTTTCATAACGATTTGCGATATTTCGCAAACTGAAACGCTAATGCGTTTCGCCGACCATTATTATTATGATTATATCATTCCGAAGACAATATTTCAAGTCAAATATAGAAATAAAGTCAAATTTGTGGGGTTTTTAGCTATTATTATCAATAATTATAATATCTTCTCCTATTTTTTTTATTTTATCCCACTTTATTATTGTATCTTCTTCCCTACCCAAAAAGCCCATCATCCGATACGCCCCCGGTACTATAAGAGCGGTAAGTCTGCCATCTGCGAGGTCAATTTCCACATCCGAAACATATCCAAGTCTTGCCCCGTCTGAAACATTTATTACTTCCTTTGCCTTAAGTTCATTTATACTGCACAGCATACCAAAATCCTCCCTGAAAAATCTATTATATAACTAACTTTATGCCGGATCTTTCAACATATGATTGCTAAAAATTTCAGTATATGTTTTGACGCTTTGTGTAATACTGTTTTTAGGAATTTTTTGAGAGGAGTTGTAAATTTTGATAAATAAAGTTGACCTTTGCGGAGTAAACACCTCAAAGCTGCCGGTCCTTACCGAAGCACAAAAACAAGAGCTTTTTCAAAGAATCCAGAAAGGAGATAAAGAGGCACGTCAGGAATTCATCTACGGCAATCTGAGACTGGTTTTAAGTATTCTTCAAAGATTTTCAAACCGCAATGAAAATATAGATGATTTGTTTCAGGTAGGTTGTATAGGACTTATAAAGGCTTTGGATAATTTCGATACATCTCACGGTGTTAAATTTTCGACGTACGCTGTGCCAATGAATGTACTTTGGGGAAATTCGAGGTTTATATAAACTTATAATAAATCTTAACCTCCTCATTGGTTACTTCAATCCTTGAAACACAGTCCGAAACTATTCTTCTTCTTTCATCTGTCGTCATATATTCCCAGCTTTCCCTAAGCGTTTTAAGTCTTCGCCTGAGTTCATTATTTCTTTTGGAAACAAGTTGTTGTTTTTCTTCTCTTTTTATTTGTTCTTTGGCATCCTTCAGATTTTTTTTAACTTCATTTATGGTATCAAGCAAAGCATCATCATCTGCATCTGAATAAAGCGAGTAAAGTCTTTTCAGCTTTTCCGAAAGCTTTTTCTCATTTTCCTTTAATATTTCCAGAACACTTTTTTCCTGCTTTTTAAACTTTTTACTCCCCTTAACCGAAATCGAAAATAAATCCTCAAGCACTACATTTTCAATTTCATCTGCCCACACTCCATCATTTTTGCAGTTAGGGTCCTTAACCATATGTGGCTTACTTTTGTCTTTTGAATAACACACCAGTTTGTACCCGCTTTTTCCCCATTTCTGATACCTCATTTTAGCACCGCAGTATCCACACCTTACAAGTCCCGTCAAAAGATATCCCGCATCTGTCTGCCTTCTGTCAGACCTTTCCAACATAAGCTGCATTGCCTTTTCATAAGTTTCAAGGCTGATAATCGGCTTGTGTCTGCCAAGGTATTCTTCACCCTTATAAACAATATAACCCGCATTGGTTTTGCGGGTTAAAATTTGTCTTGCAAGCCTTTCATAGCTTAAATTCAGTTTTTTTGCAATCGCAGCAGTGGAATAACCTGCGAGATAAAGCTCATAAACTTTTTTAACAATCTCAGCATCCTCATTCGGCACCAGAATTCCAAGCTTTTTATCATAATCATACCCAAAAGGAACTCGTCCGCCACCCATCCAGTATCCATTTTTTACACGTTCCTTCATTCCCATACTCGTTCTTTCACGAATATTCTCACGCTCAAGCTGAGCAAAAGCCGAAAGTATACCAAGCATCAACCTGCCAAGCGGAGTGGACGTATCCATGCTTTCATTTAAAGATACAAAGTCTACGTTATTAGGGTTAAACACATCTTCAATAAGATACAGCGTATCCTTTTGGCTTCTTGAAAGTCTGTCCAGTTTATACACTAAAACACAACTGATTTTGCCCTTTTTTATATCTTCAATAAGTCTTTTAAGTTCCGGTCTGTCAATATTGCTGCCGCTGAAACCGCCATCTATATAATATTCATATTCTTTTATGCCCTTTGAAATGCAGTAAGCTGTGAGCATTTCCTTTTGTGCGTCTATTGAATATCCTTCTTCCCGCTGTGCATCGGTTGATACACGAATATAAACAGCCGCAAGTTTACTCATATTTAAGTTGCTCCTTATTGCCATATTCTGATTCAAAAGCATTCTTTAATCTTCGGTTTACACTTTCAATTGCATTTGGGATAACATCACTCATCAAAACCATTTTGGAGTCTAATGGTTTTGACACCTTGTTGCCATTTATAAATCTTGTAACTTTCATTATAATGCACCTCCAAGGTTATTATTGCCAAATCAAGAAAGTTTTACACAAAAAAGAAACTGTTTGAAAGCTGCAATCAGCTTTCAAACAATTTCTTGGCATTTCTATTAATTTTTTTGATTATCCACATCCGGCAATGCTAACAATATAAGATTTTAATTTCTTGAGCAGCCTCCCGCACATGCTAATCCGTGCCAAAGAGTATTTTGCCGGTACCATAGACAGAAACAGTATTCTTTGCTGTTTCCTCCTGATTTACTGTGTAAATTCTTATTTTACCACTTTTGTCCAGCCGAATTTATCCTCGAGCTTGCCCCACTGAATACCTGTGAGAGTATCGTAAAGATGCTGGGTAACTTCACCAATTTTGCCTTCGTTTACAGCAAATGTCTTTCCCATATATGAAAGTTCGCCGATTGGAGATATAACCGCAGCTGTACCACAGCCCCAAGCTTCTTCCAGTGTTCCGTCAGCCATAGCCTTTTCAAGCTCATCAATACTGAGCAGTCTCTCTGAAACATTATAGCCTTCGCTCTTTAAAACCTCAATGCAGGACTTTCTTGTAATGCCCGGAAGAATTGAGCCTGTCAAAGCAGGTGTTACAATTTCTCCATTTATCTTGAACATAACGTTCATAGCGCCAACTTCTTCAATATATTTTCTTTCAACACCATCAAGCCAAAGCACCTGAGAATACCCCTTCTGCTCTGCTCTTTCGCCTGCACGGTTACTTGCAGCATAGTTTCCGCCGCATTTTGCATAACCTGTACCGCCACGAACAGCACGGACATCATCAGCTTCTATCATAATCTTTACAGGGTTAATTCCCTCTTTGTAATAACTTCCTACAGGTGACGCAATAATCATAAACCTTGCATTGTGCACAGCGTGAACGCCCAAAGTCTCATCATTACCAAACATAAAAGGTCTTAAGTAAAGTGAAGTTCCAGGAGCTGAAGGAGTCCAATCCTTTTCGCAAGCCACAAACGTCTCAAGGATTTCCATTGCCACGTCTTCGTCAATCTGAGGGAGGCAAAGTCTCTCTGCTGAGCTGTTCATTCTGCGGATATTCTCAATAGGTCTAAAAAGCTGTACTTCTCCGTCTGTACGACGATAAGCCTTAAGCCCTTCAAAAATTTCCGAACCGTAATGAAGAACTGTTGAAGCAGGATGAATTTCTATTTTTCCAAAGGGAACTATCTTGGCATTGTGCCATCCCTCTTCTCTGGAATAATCCATCACAAACATATGGTCTGTAAACTTTTTACCAAAGCCAAGTGTCGCACTGTCCGGTTTTTCCTTTGGTGTACTTGTCTTTATAATTTCTATATTCATTTTAATCTACCCCTTTAAAATTTAATTCTCTGCACCAAGCTGCATAGCCTTAAGATTTGTAGCAAGCATATCAGCACGTTTTGCAGAAATAACCTTTGAAAGTGCTCCGCTTACAGAGTCTTCCGAAAATCCGTCTGTAACAGCAAGCAACTTCCCTGCAATAATCATATTTGCAAGGGTTGGAATATCATTGTCAGACGCAAGCTGTGTAGCCGGTATATAATAAACTTCTACGTCTGTACGTTTTACCTTGCGGTCAATAAGTGTGGAATCAACAAAAATTTTACCGCCTGAAACAACTGCATCTTCATACTTATCAAGTGAAGGAAGATTCATAGCAACCAAAACATCAGGAGACGAAACTATCGGAGAGCCAACCGGGGTGTCACTTACAATAACACTACAGCTTGCTGTTCCGCCACGCATTTCAGGTCCATATGAAGGCAGCCAGCTTACTTCCTTGCCCTCTACCAGTCCTTTGTATGCAAGAAATTTTCCGGTAAACAAAATTCCCTGTCCGCCAAAGCCTGCAATAAGCATACTTGTTGTACTCATTATTCTGCCTCCTTTTCTGCTGCACTTCTGTCCTTATATACACCAAGCGGGTAATAAGGCAGCATTTTCTCATCAATCCATTCAAGAGCCGCCTTGGGAGTCATGCCCCAGTTTGTCGGACATGTTGAAACAACTTCAACAAGTGAAAAGCCCTTGCCCTCAACCTGATTCTGAAAAGCCTTTTTTATAGCCTTTTTAGCATTTTTAACAGCTTTTACACTATTTACGGTAACTCTTTCAAGATACTCAGGTCCTTCAAGAGTTGCAAGCATTTCGCACACTCTGATAGGAAATCCGCAAGCATCAGTATCTCTTCCATAAGGAGAGGTTTGTGTAACCTGACCCGGAAGTGAGGTTGGTGCCATCTGACCACCGGTCATACCGTAAATTGCGTTATTTATAAATATAATTGTAATATTTTCATTTCTTGCAGCAGCGTGAACAGTCTCAGCCATACCGATTGAAGCCAGGTCTCCATCGCCCTGATATGTAAATACAATATTGTTTTCAGGGTCCGAACGTTTAACCCCCGTAGCAACAGCCGGAGCACGTCCGTGTGCCGCCTCAATCATATCACAGTTAAAATAATTATAAGCCATAACAGAACAGCCAACCGGAGCAATACCAATTGTTCTGCCCTCAATACCAAGTTCATCTATAACTTCAGCTACCAAACGGTGAACAATACCGTGGGTACAGCCGGGGCAGTAATGCATCTGCACATCCGCCAAAGCTTTTGGTTTTTCAAACACTACCATTATTTTGTACCTCCTTTTGCCGCATTTTCAATTGCTTCTAAAACCTGCTCAGGTGATGGAATCATACCACCTGCACGGTTACACAGTGTAACAGGAACCTTGCATCCTGTAGCAAGCTTTACATCTTCAATCATCTGTCCCATATTAAGCTCAACAGAAATAACTTCCTTAACCTTTTCAGCTGCAGCCGCATATGGTGCCTTGGGGAAAGGCCACAGGGTAATTGGTCTTATAAGACCTACCTTGATGCCCTTTTTTCTTGCTTCGTTTATTGCATTCTTTGAAACACGGGCAGCAATACCGAAGGCTGTAACGCAAATTTCTGCGTCCTCCATCATATATTCCTCATACATACATTCATTTTCTTCAATCTGCTTATATCTTTCAAATCTTTCGAAATTAAGCTGTTCAAGCTCGTCAGGAACAAGCGACAAGGAATTCACTATGTTGTGTTTTCTTTGCATCTTTGTTCCATTTGTAGCCCAGGGCTTTTCAACAGGTGGTGCTATCTCATAATCAAGTGAAACTGGCTCCATCATCTGACCCATTGTTCCGTCTGCCAGAATCATTGCAGTCATTCTGTACTTATCCGCAAGGTCAAAGCCCTTAACGGTAAGGTCTGCCATCTCCTGAACAGAGCAAGGTGCAAGCACAAGCATACGAAAATCGCCATGCG
>JAZNMD010000055.1:0-11747 GCA_045579385.1 Clostridia bacterium | reverse complement strand
AATCAGCTCGTCTGCAACGCTACCAAACACAAAGCATTCCTTTTCAGCAATACAAGGAAGATTATTGTCAAAGCTTGCACCCTTAACAATATCAGCAGCAGCTTTTTTAATATCTGCTGTATCATCCACGATAACAGGAGGGTTACCTGCACCCGCACCAATCGCCTTTTTACCGGATGACAAAAGCATCTTTACAACACCGGGGCCACCGGTTGCAACCAGCATACGAACGATAGGCGATTTAACCATAGTATTTGAGGTATCCATTGTAGGATTTTTAACCGATACAACCAGATTTTCAGGACCACCTGCAGCAAGAATTCCTCTGTTTACGAGGTCAACTGCATAGTTGGCAATCTTTTTAGCGTTGGGGTGTGGGTTGAATACAACCGCATTACCTCCTGCAATCATACCAATTGAGTTACAAATAACTGTTTCACTTGGATTGGTAGATGGAGTAATACTTCCTATAACACCAAAGGGCGCCATTTCAATCAATGTAAGACCGGCATCGCCTGTTTTAACTGTTGGCTGAAGGTCCTCAGTTCCGGGAGTTTTGTTTGCAACCAACTGATGCTTGATAATTTTGTCAGAAACTCTGCCCATGCCCGTTTCCTCAACGCCAAGTCTTGCCATTTCTTCAGCTTCCTCCAAAGTAAGGCGACGTATTTCAGCAATCATTTTTTCACGCTGTTCAACTGTGTAGCTTTTATATTGTATATAAGCCTTTGAAACAGCCTCCAATGCCTCCTCCATGGTATCAAAAACACCCTTGAGGTTCTTATCAGGCTTTATATCCATATTCTGAATTACGCTTTCAACTATACTACTTATGTATTTTTCATCAACCATTTTACAATACCTCTCTCTTAATTAAACTATATTATGGTTTCCCACAGCTTATCATCAGGATTTGCAATAACTGAGCTGTCGAGGAACATTGCTCCATCCTTAACTTCAGCCTTCGCCTTTTCAATTGCCGCCTCAACAGCCGCAACCTCACCTGTAAGAAGCATATATGATTTGCCGCACATACCTCTTGCAATTCTAAGCTCTATAAGGCTTACAATAGAAGTTTTTGCTGCAATATCGGCTGCAAGTATAATAGATGCCGCCGAATAAGTTTCCAATACACCAAGAGCTCGTTTATCTTCAATTTCCGAGCTTCCGTAAATCGCAGGGAAGATTGATTCGTGTGGATTTCCCAAAACAAAGCTGTCAATCAACTTGTCTGAAAACGCTGTCTGTACAGCATCAACTGATGCCCGCACCGCACTGAGTGCACCCTCAATAAGAATTATGTATTTACCGGGGCAAACTACTTCAGCTTCAATCACTTTAACCTCTGCGGTTTTAATCATCATATCGGCTGCACGTATACCGGTAGAAACCGTTGTAAATTCAGCCATTGCAAGTGCTTTTCCCATTTTTCAGATTTCCTCCCCTTCCTTAATCTTTTACCGAAAGAATAATAAACTTGTCGGTTATATCCTTTACCTTTGCTGGTACCGGGCTGTGAATCTCTGCGCCCAATCCCTCACAAGATGCTAATTTTTGCTGTTTTTCCACAACATCGCCTTTTTTTACCACTGCCTTTGCAGGCTGACCGATATGTTGTGACAAAGCAATTTTAAGTTCTTTATTTTCAATCTTCAATTCGGTTATTGGCGCATCTACATCATATTCCTTAACGCCTAAGCGCGCAATCAACCTTTCCATCGGAACAAGCTTGAAATTTCTTTGACCGTCAACCTTTTTGAATGTAGGCTCGCCCACAGGTTTAATACCTTTTGCACGGATTTCGTCTCTGAGGCTGCCGATTAATGCCCCCGGAGACAATCCTTGCTGGCAAGCATACATATCACACAGCTTACATTGCGAACAATAAGCAGTGTTCACAATTGCTGCGATATCTGATGTCATACCCTTGGAAACTGCTCTCATAACAGAATGAGGTTCTATTGGATGTCCCAAGAGATTTCTTGAGCAAAGATCTGTGCACATTCTGCATTGACAGCAAGCACTCATTGCTCTGTATATATTAATTTTTGCATTTGATTTCTTCTTCAAAATTACGGGGTGATCTTCAGGTAACACAAGAATCGCATTTGTGGTTTTTGTAACCACATCGTTCTTCTTTGCAAGTCTGCCCGTCATCGCTCCACCGTTTAAATATTCAGATTTTTCAGTTGTTTCTCCACCCGCAAGCTTTACCGCTTCGCGGAAGGTAATCCCCAAAGGAACTTTTACAGTTATTGGGTTTTTAACCGCCCCTGCAACAGTTAAATACTTGTAACAAACAGGGGTGTTTTCTTTTATTGCATAATAGGTGTTAAGCATTGTTTCAACATTGAATACAATCACACCTTCACTAATTGGCAATTTGCCAGGTTTTACAACCTTTCCCGTGGTCTCATATATGAGTATAATTTCATCTCCCGCAGGATAAATTTCAGGGAGTTTTGAAATTGTCATATTTTTGTAACTACCTATATTTTCCTCCACGGATTCTAATGTCTCTTTATAGGTTTTTTTCACAGCAACTATTGCATTCTTTGCGCCAACTGTTTCACGGACTTCATTAAATGCCCACAAAATTTCGGCAGCATAATCAGAAAGCAACTGTCTGTGAAGTTTAAAAAGCGGTTCACATTCTGCACAGTTTAAAATTACCGTGTCAGCCTCTTTATTTAACTTTGCATAAGTAGGAAAGCCGGCTCCACCTGCGCCTACGATGCCACACTCTTTCATTAACTTTGAAAGTTCTTCCATCTTCATCTGTGAGCCCCTCCCATCTGTAAAATCAATAAATACCTAAACTAAATACTTGTTCCGTCGTCAATAATACCAACAATTGCAGCATCAATCGGCGATGTTTCCTTGTCACAACCGATACGGGCTGCACTGCCCAAAGCAACCAACACATATTCGCCTATTCCGGCTCCTATGTTATCGACAGCTATTATTTTGTTTTTATTACCCTCGGTAGGTTCAATAATCATAAACTTGCTACCCAGCAGGTTTTCATTCTTCCGTGTTGAAACAACACTTCCGATAACTTTTCCTACAATCATAATTCACAAAATCCTTTCCGGATACAGCTTTCCGGGGCAGAGTCTGTCTCCGCCCCATCTGCCATATACCCATTAAATAAAACTATTTAAGTGCGGGCAAAATTTTCTCAACATCCGAATGAGGTCTCGGAATAACGTGTGTAGCAATGATTTCGCCAAGTTTCTGAGCGCTCTGTCCACCTGCTTCAACAGCAGCTTTAACAGCACCTACATCACCGCGAACCATAACACTTACAAGACCAGAACCGATCTTCTCAGTTCCAACCAATGCAACATTTGCAGCCTTAAGCATAGCATCTGCTGCTTCGATTGCTGCTACCAAGCCTCTTGTTTCAATCATTCCCAATGCTTCCAAAGCCATTTTCTTTTCCTCCTTGATATTATTAGTTTTAACTACCTCAGTGACTTTCACTTCGGCTTCATTATTTTTCACAACTTCTGTTTTTGCGGCTACAGTCTTTTTTGCAGCCGGCTTAGCAGTATTCGCCATAACAAATCCCCCTATTAGAACTTGGGAAGAATCTTCTCAACATCTGAATGAGGTCTGGGAATAACGTGTGTAGCAATGATTTCGCCAAGACGCTGAGCACTCTGTCCACCTGCTTCAACAGCAGCCTTAACAGCACCTACATCGCCACGAACCATAACACTTACCAAACCTGAACCGATTTTCTCAGTTCCGATTAAAGAAACCTCTGCTGCTTTAACCATTGCATCTGCTGCCTCGATTGCCGCAACAAGACCTCTTGTTTCTATCATACCTAATGCTTCCTGTGCCATTTTTTAAATCCTCCTAAATATTTAAATTAATCATTAATTACTGCGATTTTTAAGCCTTCCATCTTGATATTTGTGGCAAATGCTTCATTTATCTGTTCAAGCGGATACTTATGAGTAATAAGTTCCTTGATGGGAAGTCCAATTGCAATTGCTCTCTTCAGGAAATCAAATGTAGTTACATAATCTCTGAGTGTATATACCCAAGAGCCAACCAAAGTGATTTCTTTTGAACACAAATCAAAGTGCGGGTTGATTGTAGCATCTCCACCATTGATGAAGAAACCAAGTTCACAAAGTCCACCACCGCTTCTGATAAACTTGTAGATATTGCTGTGAGCAACAGGCGATCCTGTACACTGGAAAGCAAAATCTGCAAGGTGTCCGTCAAAGCTCTTTTCAACTGCAGCTGCAAGAGCTTCAATTCCCTTGTGGTCTTTGAAGTTTACAGTTTTGCTTGCACCCATACGCTTTGCAAATTCCAAACGTTTCTCCTCGCCATCAACAGCTGTAATGTTTTCAACACCCATTGTTCTGAGTACTGCAATACAAATAAGACCAATAGGTCCGCAACCCTGAACAACTACTCGGCTGTTGAATCTTAAGATACCAGTTGTCTTTGCTCTTTCAACTGCATGTATAAGCACAGCACATGGTTCAATCAAAATTCTTGAATCCAGATCAAGATCTGATACATTAAATACCGTTGAACCCTTACCAATAACTATGTAATCTGCAAACCAACCGTTGAAGTGAACTTCATCATCAGGCAAAAGCCCAAAAACATCAGCGCCTCCTACGTTCTGCTTGTTTAAGTCATACATTGTTATATCAGGATTATCTTTGAAAATCATACAGGTAACAACCTTATCGCCCAAAGCAAGAGGTTTTCCTGCACTGTCTTTCTTAACATTCTTACCCATTTTTACAATTTCGCCGGTACCCTCGTGTCCAAGAACAACCGGAATAAGTCCAAACGGGTCACGCTTGTATTCATGTGCGTCTGTACCGCAAACACCACAGCCTTCAACCTTTACCAAAATGTCATCATCGCCAATTTCAGGAAGAGTATATTCCTGAAGTTCTATCTTCTCAAGCTCTGTAAGCATTGCAACACGAGCCTTTGAAGGAACCGGGCCGGCTGCTTTTGAAGCTGTCGGGATCTGTCCCTGCATTCCTGCGATAACCTGCTTAACAATTTGTTCTATATCATTGTTATTCAATCAAACTCTCTCCTTTCATAGTTTTAAAATTTAAAACAGTCTTAACCGTTCATCATTATCTCATCAATTATTGATGCCCCGTAAGCTGACAAGAAAGAATCCTGTTCTTCACTGCCGCCACTTACGCCCAAGCCGCCTATAAGCTTGCCATTATACAGCAGCGGGTCACCGCCGCCAAATATAACGATCCTTCCTTCATTGGTATGCTGTATACCATAAAGCGAACCACCGGGTGCCGCCAGCGTGCCGAGTAACTTTGTTGACATTTTAAGTGCAACAACCGTAAAAGCTTTGTTAAACGCCACATCATAGCTTGCAATGTAGGAATCATCCATACATTCAACAGCTATCGGCCTGGCTGCAGCATTTGAAACTGCTACAACAACCGCAAGGCCCATCTCAGCCGCCTTTTTTTCTACTCTTGAAATCAGGACACGCGCCTTTTCCAAACCGAACTCAGTTGAACTGGCAGTTACAGGCATTTCGTTATTCAAGCCTCTCATTACTGCGTCGGCTATACGGGATATTTTTTCGTTATTCATCGAAAACCTCCCGGAAAACTATTTGCCAAGCTGCTCCATAACCTTCTTTGTAATCTGAGCAACGATGTCAGCATCAGCACCACCGTGTGAATGGTTGCAGTTTCCGCCGCAGTTGTGGCAACTTGATTTGCCATCACGAGCATTAGGGCAAAGGTTTGCAGGATGTTTACCTGTCATACCAAACTTTCTTCTTATCTCATAAAGCTGTTCAACCTGCTCTTTTGAGAATTCCTTTGGTCCGCCAAGCTGTTTTGCCTTGAAGAGAAGTTCTGCGTAGAATTCTACTGACTCCATCTTGTGGTAAGCAGCAAGCAAGGAATCTGAATATGTAAGTGCACCATGACTCTCAAGAAGAACAGCGTCATAATACTGAAGGTACTTTTCAACATTATCAGGAATTTCCTCAGTTGAAGGTCTGCCGTATTCAGCAATCGGAACGCAGCCAAGAGCAATAACTGCCTCAGGCATAATCGGCTGTGTAAGCGGAATACCTGCGATAGCAAAGCTTGTTGCATAAATAGGATGTGCGTGAACAACAGCCTGTACATCAGGACGACGCTTATAAACTCTCATATGCATCTTAATCTCTGATGAAGGCTTGAAACCTTTGTTTGCCTGGATAACATTACCCTCAGCATCAACCTTACAAATGTAATCAGGTGTCATAAAACCTTTGCTTACGCCGGTTGGTGTGCAAAGAAACTCATTATCGGAAAGTTTTACCGATATGTTTCCGTCATTGGCAGCAACCATGTTTCTGTCATAGATTCTCTTACCAATATCACAGATTTGTTTTTTGATTTCGTATTCTGACATCATAGTCAATCTCTCCTTTTTGTCTTTTATATTCTTTTATTTAATTATATACTAACATAATTTTTTGCATTAGTCAATAGTTTTTTGTGATTTTTTCTTTGTTTTTGTCTGTTTTTGTTGTTTTTTATTTTTCCGACAGATGTTCGAAAAGTTCGCTTATACCTTCACCGGTGTACGCTGACACCTTAAACACCTTTTCACAGCCAGCTAAACGAAGCCATGCTGCTGCTCTCTCCGGATTTGCGTCCTCATGATCTATTTTAGTAACAATCCCGATTACTTCGCGGTTTGCCTGAGCTGTGCAGCACGGACTATACAAGGAATACTGTTCGGTTGCACTCAGCAAAAGCCCAACCACATCTGCTTCATAAGAATAAATCGCAAGCGCCCTTGCAAGCGTTTTGTTTTCAGCATATTCTCCCGGAGTATCTATGATAACATCGCCATAATTTATGTATTGGGTTTTGAGATATTTGGGTTTCCCACCCTTAAGCACCTGCGAAAGTGTGGTTTTTCCGCTTTCGCTTCTGCCCACAAGTATAAGCTTTTTCATTATGTTCTTGTAATCGGGCATATTGTAAAGCCCAATGTGTTTTCACTGTATTCACAAAGTGCCTTAAGCGATGCCTCTACCTCCGAAACAGTTCCCGTAACAATCAGTGTACCGCTGAAACGGTCAACAAACCCGATTTCCGAGCCTGAAGATTTTATAGCTATATCAGCTGCAATTATGGCAGTCTCCGCAGGGGACATTGTAACAATTCCTATTGCTGCCCTTGCCTCATCCAGATTAGGGTCAAGTCCCAGTTTTTTATAGAGAACTTTATCGGGATTTGCAATTATATGTGCCAGGGTAATCTGTTTACCGGGCACAAGCTCCTGAATAATTCTCATTCTGTCATCAAAATCCGATATTTTGCTCATCATTAACCTCCTATGTGACATTCAAGTCCGACTTCTTCCACTGTTCTCTTAAGAAGCTGCATATGAGAATCGGGAATACTTTCTATATCCTTCATCAGATACTCTCTGCCAAGTCCTTCATACTTTGGCTCGCCAAGACGATGGTACGGAAGCAGATGAAGTTCCTTTACGCCATCCAATGTTCTTGCAAAGCTTGCGATATCATGTATCTCTTCTTTAGAGCAGTTAAACGTCGGTATAACCGGCACTCTTATTATAAGCTCTACACCGCTTTTTGCGATACGCCTTGCATTATCCAAAATACGTTCATTGGGTTGCGAAGTAAATTCTTTATGTTTTGCACTGTCCATATGTTTTATATCCATAAGATAAAGGTCAAGGTTCGGAAGCAGTTTTTGAATTTTATCAAAATCAGCAAACCCGGTAGACTCAATTGCTGTGTTTATCCCTCTTTGCTTGCAAGCATAAAGAATATCCGCTGCAAAATCGGGCTGAGCCAGACATTCTCCACCGGAAAGCGTAACTCCACCGCTGCTGTGACGGTAATAAATTCTGTCTTTTTCGACAATCTCCATTACCTCGGCAACAGTAACATCTCTGCCCACAATCTTCTCTTTCCCATTCATCGTCATGGTTTCAATTTCATAACGCTGCGACTCGGGGTTGCAACACCAGCGGCATCTTAAGAAACAACCTTTAAGGAAGATTATTGTCCTTACCCCCGGACCATCATGAACAGAGAATCGCTGAACATCAAAAATTCTGCCCTTTGTTTCCAAATAGTTGTTCATATCTAAATTCCTTTTTGTTCTGTTCTTTCTATTATATCATCCTGAAGTGATTTTGAAAGTGTTGTAAACAATGCACTGTAACCTGCAACTCTCACAATAAGGTTCCTGTAATTTTCAGGATGCTTTTGTGCATCACGCAGTGTTTCACGGCTTACAACGTTAAACTGCATATGCATACCCTTCTGGTCAAAATATCCTCTGACAAGAGATACAAAGCTTTCAAGACCTGACGCTCCCTCAAGAGCTGATGGATGGAACTTCATATTGAACAATGTTCCGTTTGAAGCAATAAAGTGGTCAAGCTTTGCAACCGAGTTAGCAGATGCTGTAGGTCCGTTTACATCTCTGCCTGCTGCTGGCGAAACACCGTCAGCAATAGGAGTTTTTGCAAGTCTTCCGTCAGGAGTAGCACCTGTTTGTGCTCCCAACGGAACATTTGCCGACACAGGATAAAGTCCTGCGTGGAAAATACCGCCTCTTGGGTTTTTGTATGCCTCAACCGGTTTTGTGTAAGTATAGGCAACGTCTCTTGCAAAAGCATCAACCTCAGGAATATCATTACCAAACTTTGGAACTTCTTCAATGAGTTTAAAGATTTCAGTATGTCTGCTGTTTGCAGGAGTAGCGGTTACACCGCTTTCAAGCGCTACATTCTTATAAATACTTGCAATCTGCTCTTCAGAAACTTCAACACCCTTTTCCTTAAGAGCCTTTACAACTTTTACTGTTATATCCTTAGCATCGTCTGCCCCTTCGCCTTTGCCAAAGTTGTTCTGGAGCGCAGCCTTAAGCTCGCCAAGAGTGAATTTTTTCTCATCAAATACCAATTTTTTGATTGCATAAAGGCCATCCGCAACATTCGCAATACCAAAGCCCTGCGGACCTGTGAAGTTATAAACTGCACCGCCCTCCTGAACACTCTTTCCTCTGCCGATACAATCCTCTATCATACCTGAAAGGAAAGGCAACGGGCAACGCTGAGCGTGAGCCAGGTCAATGGCATTATCAGCATCAGCCATAAGGGAAATAGTATAGTTCATCTGTGCTTTGTAGGCATCATAGAATTCCTCAAATGTGGTCATATTTTCAACATCGCCGGTCTTTACACCAACCTGACATCCGTTGTCCATACCATTTGAGAAAACAAGTTCAAGAGGTCTGCACATATTAAAGAATGCAGAATCGTGCCAACCGTCAGTTTTACCTGACTTCTGCGGTTCAACACATCCGATAATATTATATTCTCTAGCATCAGCCAGAGTAAGACCTCTGTTGATAAGAGCAGGAATGATAACTTCGTCGTTGTAATACGCCGGAAGTCCGCAGCCCGTACGGGTAAGTCTTGCAGCCTTTATCAAAAACTCATGCGGTGTTTTGTTCCATACACGTACCGAAAGCGATGGTTGAGGAAGCATAACATTCATCGATGCGTTGATACACATAAATGAAACATCATTTGTTATATCCTCGCCATTTTTATCCTGTCCGCCGGCGATAAGGTTCTGGAACATACTGTATCCTGCAAAGCCCTCTGCAGATGCCGCATCACGACACTTGTTAAGGTCATTGAGTTTAACCCATATGCAATCAATAAGTTCCTGACCGGATTCACGGGTAATGATACCCTTCTCGAGGTCTTTTTGGAAATATGGATACATATAAACGTCAAAACGTCCGGGAGAAATCGAATGTCCGCTTGACTCAATCTGAATAAGCAACTGAATAAACCAGAATGACTGGCAAGCCTCATAGAAGCTCTGGGCACCGTTAAGCGGAACTCTGTCACATACTTCTGCAATCTTTTTAAGCTCATCACGTCTTTGAGGGTCAGAACACTTTTCTGCCATTTCACGTGCAAGATAAGCATATCTTTTAGCATATGTAATCGCACCTTCAAAGCTTTCAATCAAAGCTTCAAGGAAAATTCTCTTTTCACAAACATGTTCTTCGGTAACATCCAAAGCTTCAAGTGCAGCTTTAGCTTTTTTGATTATTCCACCAAATCCGATTTCAAGTACTTCGCCATAATTTACCGTAACGTGACCAATTCCGTTGTAAAAGTAATTTCCTGTGGTAAATATATTGTGCTCAATAGCCTGAAGAGTTTCAGGACGCATATACGATGTTGCAAGGTCACTTGAAGTTTTTCCCTTCCAGTACTTATATACATTTCTGAGTATTGCCTTATTTTCCTCGGAAATATGGAATGGATCAGCACTTCTGGTTTCAACAGTGTCAAGTTCTGCCTCCATCCATTCAAATGAAAACTCAGGGAAAACCTGGCAGCTTCTTGGTGCTTTTGTAGCACTGCCGACTATAAGTTCATCATCACGAATAACAACCGGAAGTTTTTCCATCAATGCTTTGAATGCCTTTGCACGTCTCGAGATTATAGGAAGCCCTTCCGTTGCCTTATAGCTTTCGGTAAGGATAACCGCACGGTCCGTTTCAATCTGAGGCATATTCTCAAATAATGCCGCTTTTAACTTTTCGATACGGGGAGAAACCCGTATATCCTCCGTGTAAAACTTAGCCATCACAATCTCCATTCCGTCGTTCCGCTGCGACTCATATTATTTAAAGGATTTCTTTTCTTGCGGAAGATTATTGAAACAAAAGAAATCCACAACCCGTCCTGAATCATTCAAAAATTATCTCACGAGTTTTATTTTTTTATAACGAATGTCTTCAGTTGAAATAGCGATATATCGCTATTTCAAGACAGCAAATGTTTTGCTGTCTTTGAAAACTATTTTTTAAAATAGTTTTCAAAGACATCGTTAAAATGAAGTGCCGGGAATTTGCTACGCAAATTCCTTGCTAAAACAAGGTTTTGACGTTGGAAAATATCAAAGATATTTTCCAACGGCACATTCATTATAAAATTCTGCCGGAAAACTCCCGCAAAATCCAATTTCAAAAGGTATTCTTCCACTCCTTTTAATATCACACTCTTATGATACAACAATTTTAACAAATTGTCAATAGAAACACAGAAAAAAAAAGAAATTTTTAGAAAATTCAAAAAAATAACTACAAATAAAAACAAAAATCGGGATATTAAAGCCTTAAACGACCTTAATATCCCAACTAAATTTTTATTTTCCGATTTGTTTTTTAAGCTCCTCAACCGACTTTTCCAAAGCTGTCATAGCTTCGCCAAACTCATTCCAGTTTCCCATAGCAGATGCTTCCTGTATTTTTTCAAATTCTGAAATCACAGCTTCCGCCACAGTTTCAAAAGATGGTTTTTCTCCTTCAGGAACTTTTATCTCGCTATCAGGTGTTTCTACTTCAGCAGTTTCTCCCTGCACATAAATTTCTGTATTTTGCGGCGCAGTTTTGTCAAACAGTGCATATATCGCATCCTGAAGATTTGAACGCATAACAATTTTTTCATCATAGGCAACCACAACCTGTTTAAGTTCAGGCAATGTGGTCTTGTTGCTGGACGCAATATAAATTGGCTCCACATAAAGTACAGAGTTTCCGATGGGGACCACAATCATATTTCCCCTTATTACCTGCGAGCCCCCCTGGCTCCATAAATTTAATTCCTTTGAAATATCTATGTGGGAGTTTATACGATTTTCAATCTGC
>JAZNMD010000054.1:0-5875 GCA_045579385.1 Clostridia bacterium | reverse complement strand
ATTCCCCTACAGAAACCGTGATTTCGGTTTTTTCAACTATACATTCCTCACTGCAAAAAACTGCGACAAACCTACGCATAATACTGCTGTAAACCTTCATCTCGTTTTCTGTCAGTTTTGTTTTATCAGGAATTTTATATGTAGGCGTAAGTGCTGAGTGCGATTCTATCTTGGAATCATCAAATATCTTTTTATCATCCTTAAACTCTACGGGATATCCAAGTCCCTTAACTGACGCCAGTATTGTTTTTATCTTTCCTTTTTCAGCAGTCGCAAGATATTCGGAGTTTGTTCTCGGATATGTAACAAACCCTTTTTCATAAAGTCCCTGAAGTATCTCCAGACTTTCTGCCATTGACATTTTGTATTTCTTTCCCAAAAAATTCTGGAGTTTTGTAAGCGAATAAAGCTTACCCGCAGACATTTTGTCCTTTTTCTTTTTTTTGGCAGTTACAACAGCATCAAAGCTATTATACTTCTCGCATAATTCCTTTGCCTTTGAAAGCTCATCTTTGTTGAACTTATTCTTGCTGGTAAGCTCAATCTCCTCGCCATTTGTCTGTGCTTTGCTTTGGACAGCGTAGTAAATATCAGGCACGAAATTACGAATTGCCATATCTCTGTCGTAAATCGCCTTTACAATAGGCACTATAACCCGCCCTACACGAAGAAGCGAGCCCGTGCGAAGAGTTGCATAACGGGTCAGGTTTACACCATAAAGCCAATCGGTAAAAGTCCTTGCATAACCCTCGTTTGCCAGATTATCATACTCTGCCTCTGACTTAAGATTTTCCATTGCTTCACGAACAGTTTGCGGAGTCTGGTCAGGAAGCCAGATTCTCTTAAGATTCTTTTTTGTTTCCAAAGCCTTTTCAATGCAAGTACGGACTATAATTTCCCCTTCACGGTCAGCATCTCCTGCATTTATTATCGTGTCCACATCATCACGATTGCACAGCATTTTTATTACTTCAAACTGTTTTCGCACACCGCTGTCGGTCTGCTTGTTTTTGTCCTTTTTAAGCTGAAATATGAACTTTTCAGGAAAACAAGGTAAATTATCCATCGTCCAATGTGGCTTTTCATCAGTCTTTCCTGTATATTCTTCAACATCGGCAAGGGAAAAAAGGTGTCCGAATGCCCAGGTTATGATACAATCGTCACCTATAAAATATCCGTCTTTTTTGGTCATATTTCCAATCCCAGCCATAATGTTTCGAGCAAGGCTTGGTTTTTCCGCTATAATAAGTACTATTTTAAAAACCACCCTTTTTTAAAAAATGGAGAGTTCTTTTTTCTTTTCTTCATAATCTACGGGAGTTGACGCAGGCTGCTGAAGCAGTTCAGGATTTTCAAGCAAAGTCTTTAAAAGCTTTATTGTTTTGGAGAAGTAATATCCGTCTGCAATTCTCTCGTCAACTGTAAGTCCCAAATCTACGGTTTCCTTCATTTCATAGCTTCCGTCTTCAGAAAAAACAGGGTTCATCTTTTTCTCGCCAACAATAACAAACATCGAGTTTGTTCCCCAATTTGTCAGATGATGATAACCGCTTTTAAGCTTTATAGAGCCAAGATTTGAAAGAACTACTGATGCGTGATATGGATCAGTTGCAATAATCGAAGAGGGAAGCTTGCCACGCTTGTCCAAAAATCTTGCCACAGCACCGATTAGTCTGGTAATCGGGCGAGGGAATTTTGTCAGTACATCCATTACATTTGAAGAAGCATCAACCTTGCCCTTTCTGCAATCCATAACCTGATGTCTTATACTTTCGTGCACGCTTTCAAGATTTGTGTCAGCGTTTGCCCGTATAAAAGCAAGTCCTTCGTGAGCCTCGTCATTGAACTGTTTTTTGATAACAAAAGCCGCCGAAATTTCATTTTTTTCATAAAGACTGTAATTTGCAATAAATCTGTTTAGTTTAGGCCTCAGTGTGATACACCTGATTATTGCTGTCACTATAATATGAAAAAGTGTGTACTTGAATTCAGGATTTCCCTCATTGAGCTTTTCAAGATACTTGTTTATGTTTGTCAGGTCAATGCGTTCTGAAACAAATGCCTCATTATCACATCTGTTCGGATGAATAAGCGGTACAATAAGGTGCATACCATCTATTTTGCGTATTAACTTTGCGTCTTTTCTGTCGCCTAATCTGCGACGTTGTTTTTCTGCCACAGCAGATACCCCCTTTAAGAAAATAGCTTTGTCTTTTTTCCGTCAAAATAAAATGTCTTTGTTCTGTGTATCTCGGTATTCTCGCATTCTATCTGTAAGAACTCACACAGCTTGTCCGCCAGAATTCCGGGTTTTAAATTACTTTCGCCGCCTGCTGAAATCACAGCAGTCAGTTTTAAGTGATTATCTTTAATCTCATCAAGGCTATATTTATAAATATACTCTTTTAAATTAATCTCTTTTTCTCCTCGCTTGGTCTTTTTGACAGCAGGTATTTCTGCCTGATTAAAAAAGTTGTGAATTGAATTTTCGTCTACCGACCCTGAAAGAGAGATATCAAAAATATACTCAGCCGAAATTATATCCTTTGCCTTTGCCACGGGAACAGATGCTTCAAGAATTCTGATATCAGGTGGCAAACATTCGTTAAGCCCTTTTATAACCTTGACAAAATCCGTTCCATCCTCAAAATCTATATCCACAAACTCTGCTTCTCCCGTTGTTCCCAGAGCAAGCGGAAGTGAAAAGGTTATCAGCTGATGAGGATTAAATCCCTGACTGTATCTTACGGGAAGATTGGCACGGTGTATCGCCCTTGTAAATGTCCTTAAAAGGTCCAGATGGGATATGTATTTTCCCATACCCAGCTTTGAAAACTTAAGTCGCATCTTACTCAAAGCAAACACCTCCTCCAAAGCTTGCCGCTCCACAGCCTGAGCATTTTTCTCGGCATGAGGGCGTTGTCTTTTCCTGATATGCCAGGTTGTGCTCTTTCATAAGATATTCTTTTTTTACACCCACGTCAATGTGGTCCCATGGAAGAATTTCTGAATGGTCAATCTTTCTGTAAGCATAAAATTCAGGGTCAATACCGCAATCAGCAAATGCCTCAAGCCATTTTCCATAATCAAAATGCTCATCCCAACCGTCGAATCGGCACCCCTTTTTTTGTGCCGCAATCAGAACTTCGCCAAGGCGTCTGTCACCTTTTGCAAACACAGCCTCCAGAAAGCTTACATGACTTTGATGCCAGCTGTAAGATATACTTTTGGTTTTTATATTATCCTTAAGCATTTTTTGCTTTTCAATCAAGGTTTCTATTCTGTTTTGCGGTTCCCATTGGAAAGGCGTAAAAGGCTTGGGCACAAACGACGAAGTGCTGACCGTAACCGTAAGCTGTCTGCCCTTACGGATTTCCTTGGGGATGGAATAAAACACATCTACAACCTTTTGTGCAAGCTCTGCTATGCCCAGAACATCTTCATCTGTCTCAGTCGGAAGCCCTATCATAAAATACAGCTTTATGCGGTTGTACCCGCCTTCAAAAGCAATTCTTGAAGTCCTTATAAGGTCTTCTTCAAGAACATTTTTGTTGATTACATCACGCAGACGTTGTGTTCCTGCCTCGGGAGCAAAGGTAAGTCCGCTTTTCTTAACTGTTTGCACCTTTTCCATAAGTTCCATTGAAAAGTTGTCAACCCTGAGCGACGGAAGTGATAAATTTATCCTTTTGTCAACTGTTATTTCAAGCAAACGGTCAATAAGTTCATTAAGACAGGTAAAATCACTTGTGCTGAGTGAAGAAAGCGACATTTCCTCATACCCCGTGCTGTCAATCATTTTTTTTGCTGTATCTATCAGCTTGTCAACAGAATGTTCACGCACAGGTCTGTAAAGATATCCTGCCTGACAAAATCTGCATCCACGGATACAACCACGGAATATTTCAAGTGTAATACGGTCATGGACGATATCCATAAAAGGAACAATCATCTTGTCAAGAATATAGGTATTGTCAAGCTCCTTGACTATTCTTTTTTTAATCCTTTCAGGTACGCCCTCACGGTTAGGGGTTACCGATTTTATTGTATTGTCACTGTTATACTCGACATCATAAAAGCTTGGAACATACACTCCCTGTATTTTGGCAATTTTTTCAAGATATTCTATTCGGCTTGCACCAGACTTTTTCCATTCCTTAAAGGCTTCTATTATCTCATTGTTTACTTCTTCGCCCTCACCAAGAATAAAAAAGTCAACGATATCTGCAAGAGGCTCGCCATTATAAGCACAAGGTCCGCCTGCACACACAAAAGGTGCGTCCTCGCCCCTTTCGCTTGCTCTTAACGGGATTTTCGCCAAGTCAAGCATATTTATTATATTGGAAAAGCTCATTTCATACTGAAGAGTAAATCCAACAATATCAAATTCAGAAAGCGGGGTATAGCTTTCCATTGAAAGCAGAGGTATGTCGGATTTTCTGAGCTCCTTCTCCATATCCACCCATGGAGCAAAAACACGCTCGCAAACCGTATCCTCTCTCTCATTTAGCATATGGTATAAAATCTTCATACCAAGATGCGACATTCCCACCTCGTACACATCAGGAAAGCAAAACGCAAACGAAACCATATCTTCGGTTTTTTCCTTGTGCACGCTGTTAAATTCATTTCCTATGTAACGAGCAGGTTTTTGTATTCTTTTAAGACATCCTTCAAATTTTGTTTTGTATAAACTCATATATTCAAATCCTTTTTAACCCATTTCTTCTGTAGACACATCTGTTTATATGATACACCAAATACAAATTTTTTTCAAGCATAACCTTTTAATTTCCATAATATAATTAATAAAAAACAGAAAGGACAAACTATATGCCAGAAGAACACAAAAAGCACAGCACCAGCAAGACTCCAATCGTTAAAAAATCAAACAGAAAATCATCTTTTTTAAAAAAATTTTTACTCCAAAGTCTGATTTCTGTTTTAATCTTTTCTGCAATTTTTGTTCCCGAGCTTTTTGGTGAAAAGGTTTCTGCTCCTATAAAGCAGGCCGCAAAGGACGCTTTTTCATATACCATTAATCTCACACCTGTAACTGACCTTTGTCAGAAAGTCTGGAACAAGCTTCAAAAAAAAGGAGAATCTCAGATTGAAGATGCAAAGAATTCTGAAAGCACGCTTTGAAATACCGTTTGGAAAAAAGGTACGGGTAAATCCATTGCTTATTCCGATGATAATTTTTGCATATTACTGTGGTTATGGTCACATGTTTTTGCTTGCATATACCTTTGCCTTTCTTCACGAGCTTGCTCATATTTTTTGTGCCTTTTTTCTTGGCATCAAAATATCACGTATTCATCTTTACCCCTTCGGGCTTTCGGCAGAGCTTTCTGATGGTGTTATTGCAAACAGCGAAAAAGAATTTTTTATCGCTCTTTCTGGCCCTCTGTTCAGCTTCTTTTTATTTTTCGGCTGTTCTTTTTTAAGCTCTGTACATAAAAGTCCTCTTCTCAGCTTTGCAATGGATACAAACCTTGCACTGTGTGCGATAAATCTTATCCCTGCTCTTCCTCTGGACGGTGGAAGAATGCTTAAATCTCTGCTTACTTTAAGATTTGGAATTATCCGTGCATATACACTCCTTTTAAAGCTAAGCAAAGCTTTAATATGTTTTCTTTTTGTCTTTTCTGCATTTTTGCTTTTTATGAGCCATTTCAATTTCTCTTTAATCTTAATCAGCGCCTTTTTGATTCAAAATCTGGCGATTGAAAAACGCTCTGTCACACTTCTTGCTTTTAAGGAGATTATAAACAGCAAGCAAAAAGCTGAGCTTTCCGATACGCTTCGCGCAAAGGTTTTATGTGTAGAGGGAAGAAAACCTGCTTCAATGATTTTGCGTCACTTAAGCTATGAC
>JAZNMD010000053.1:0-13878 GCA_045579385.1 Clostridia bacterium | reverse complement strand
AGCATTTTAAGGTCGTGGTCGTTAAGTGTAAGAATAGGAGCAACAACAATGGAATCCCCTGTGTGTACACCTACCGGGTCGATATTTTCCATACCACAAATAGTGATTGCGGTATCCTGAGAGTCACGCATAACCTCAAATTCAATTTCTTTGTAGCCTTTAACGCTTTTTTCAACCAGAACCTGCGAAACAGGAGAAAGCTTAAATGCATTTGTACCTATAAGAACAAGTTCTTCTTCGTTATTTGCAAATCCACCACCTGTGCCACCTAATGTAAAGGCGGGACGAAGAACAACGGGATAGCCGATTCTTTTTGCAGCTTCCTTAGCCTCGTCAAGTGAATATGTAATTTCCGAAGGAATTACAGGCTCGCCGATATCAAGACACATTTTCTTAAAAAGTTCACGGTCTTCTGCACGCTCAATACTTTCACTTTTAGTTCCCAGAAGTTCAACACCGCACTCTTTAAGAATACCTTTCTTTTCAAGCTGCATAGCAAGGTTAAGACCTGTTTGTCCGCCTATTCCGGGAACAATGGCATCGGGTCTTTCATAGCGTATTATTCTTGCGATGTATTCAAGTGTAAGGGGTTCCATATAAACCTTGTCGGCAATGGAAGTGTCGGTCATTATAGTTGCTGGGTTTGAGTTTGCAAGCACAACTTCATAGCCCTCTTCTTTAAGAGCAAGGCATGCCTGAGTTCCTGCATAGTCAAATTCAGCAGCCTGTCCTATTACAATTGGACCTGAGCCTATAATGAGTACTTTTTTGATGTCTGTTCTTTTTGCCATTTATTTTTCCTCCTGAAATGATATTAGATGTTTATCCTGCCATACTATGTTGCCATTGTGCATTGTAAGAAGGCATTTTCCAAAAACTTTCTGCCCCGTAAACGGAGATGATTTGCCTTTGGAAAGAAAATCTTCTGTTTTAATTTCATATTCTTCGTCAAGGTCAAAAACTGTAATGTCTGCAACAGCATTGTTTTTGATTTCCTTGTTGAATTCAAATCGTTTGTTTGGATTTGTGGAAAGCAGGGAAATGAGCTTTTCAAGTGTTATAATTCCTGGCTTAACCAGATTGGTATAAAGCACAGAAAATGCAGTTTCAATCCCTACAACGCCCATCAGACTGTCTTTAAGACCTTTTGATTTTTCCTCATCAGAATGAGGGGCGTGGTCGGTCGCTATCATATCAATTGTTCCATCCTGAATTCCTTTAATAAGAGCGAGTCTGTCCTCTTCGCTTCGTATTGGCGGATTCATTTTAAAGCGTCCGTCTTCTTCAAGGTCTTTATCAGAAAAGACGAGGTAGTGGGGAGCGGTTTCTGAGCTTACGTCAATACCCTGCTTTTTTGCCTGACGTATAAGCTCTACGCTTTCCTTAGTAGATATATGACACACGTGATATTTGCATCCGGTTTTACGGGCAAGCTCTAAATCACGTTCAATCGGTTTCCACTCACTTTCAGAACAAATGCCTTTGTGATTGTGAAGACGGGCATATTCGCCATCGTGGATGTAACCACCGTTTAAAAGTGAATTATCTTCACAGTGAGCAGAGATAATTTTGTTCAAAGATTTTGCTTTATTCATCGCGTCAAGCATCATAGCTTCATCCTGTACACCCTTGCCATCATCTGAGAATCCTGCAACGTTTTCTGCCATAGCCTGCATATATGAAAGCTTTTCGCCAAGGCTATTTTCTGTTATTGTTCCAAAAGGCACAACATCAATACACGAATCTTTTCGGATTGCCTCAAGCTGAACCTCCAGATTTTCAGCAGAGTGGGGGGCGGGGTTTAAATTAGGCATAGAACAAACGGTTGTATAGCCACCGTGTGCTGCGGCTTTTGTTCCACTCATTATTGTTTCTTTATATGAAAAACCCGGCTCTCTCAAATGTACGTGAACATCAGTGAAACCGGGAAAAATATATTTATTTTTAAAAGAAAAAACAGTAGCATTGGAAACAATAGGAGTGTATTCAAGGAACAGTTTACCGTCAGCGATGTAAACATCCTGCTTTGAGAACTTGCCATCGATATAAACTTTTGCATCCTTTAATATACAGTTCATAATGTTTTCCTTTCGTATAAATTCAATACATTATAGCATAAATTAAGCAAAGTGTCAACACTTTAATCCGAGAATTTAACAAAAAAGGAGCAATATTCTAATTGCTCCTTTTGAGTATTAAAGTAATTTCTGGAATCTTTCGTAAGCGTCGTTCCAGAGTTTTTCGTCTGTCGGTTCATAGTAGAGAAGGTCTGATGAATTTACAATAACCGGAGTTATTTCATTTATCTCGCCTTTTGCATAAAGCTGAACAGCGATATTACCTAAAGCGGTTGCTTCAATAGGTCCTGCGATAACTTTTGCACCGGTTGAATTTGCTGTCATTTGGCACAGGAGCTTATCTTTTGTGCCGCCGCCAACCATATGGATTGAATGATATTCCTTACCTGTGCAGTCAGCTATCATAGAGAGTGCGTTTTTGTATTTAAGAGCTATACTTTCATAAATACATCTGATAACTTCGCCATCAGTTTGCGGTGTGCCCTGACCTGTTTTCTCGCAGTATGAAATGATTCTGCCGGGCATATCGCCGGGTGTAACAAAAATCGGGTCATCAGGGTCAATGAAGAATTTGAATGGCTCAGACTTAAGTGCAAGTTGCTCCATATCAGCATAGCTGTAATTTTTTCCATCACGGGTAAACTGACGCTTTGTCTCCTGAATCAACCAAAGACCGATGATGTTTTTCAAAAATCTTGTTTTGTTGCCAAAGCCAAATTCATTAGTCACATTGTAACTATTTGATTTTTCAGAAATCACAGGTTCGTCAGTAACTGTACCGAAAAGTGACCAGGTTCCGCAGGAAACAAAGATGAAGTCCTTGTCAGTAGCAGGAACAGCGGCAACTGCACTTGCTGTATCGTGAGATCCGACTGCAACTACTTCTTTTTGGCTTACGCCAAGCTCTTTTGCAAGATCTTCTTTTAATGTTCCGATAACCGTACCTGCAGGTATAACTTCGGGGAAAATACTTCTTGGATAACCGAAACGATCGATAACATCCCAATTCCAGTCACGTGTTTTCTGATCAAACATCTGAGTTGTAGAGCAGTTTGTGCTTTCGCAATATTTTTTACCGGTAAGCATATAGTTGAAAAGGTCAGGCATAAGAAGTATCTTATCAATATTGCTTTTATCCTCAACGGTAAGAAGCTGGAAAAGAGTATTGATATTCATAATCTGAATTCCTGTAAGGTCATAAAGTTCTTCTTTTGAAATAATTGAAAAAGCCTTTTCCATCACTTTGTCACTTGTTCTTGTGTCACGGTAGTTGTAAGGGTTTTCTGCAAGATTACCGTCTTTGTCGATGATACCATAGTCAACACCCCAGGTATCAATAGCGATTGTATCAAAATCTGCGATTTCGCTTGCTTTTTTTATGCCTGTTTTTATTTCTTCAAACAGCTTTTCAGCATTCCAACGAAGGGTACCATTCTCGGTATAAGGGTCATTTAAAAATCTGTGAACCTCGGTAAGTTCAATTTTATTTCCGTCAAATGAGCCAAGTATTGCTCTGCCGCTTGATGCCCCGAAATCGATTGCTAAAACATTTTTCAAGTAAAACACCTCTTTTAAATATGTAATGTTATTTCGTATGTTAAGAATATCATATTATATTTTTAGTGTCAAGTTTTTGAGATAAAAGTTTTAATCAAAAAACAGTTGACTAAGGACGAAAAAAAAGATATAATAAAATGCATAAAGTGATTATTTATGATATTTTGTGTTTTGGAGGGGGATTTTATGGCAGGGAAAAAGCTGAGAAGCAGACTTTTTGGTTTTAAAAAGTCCGATGTTTTGGCATATGTAAGCGAGATGGATGCAAGAGCAGAAGAAAAGCTTGCTGCAAAAGATAAGGAGATTGAGGAGCTTAAAGAAAGAATAGCTGATCTTGAAAAAAATCGCGAAGCCATAATTAATGTACTTCAGATTGCAAAGGAGAAATCTGACAGTATGCTTAAGGAAGCCCGTGAATCAGCAGATGAAATACGCAATAAGGCGGAAGAAGAAGCTCGTGAGAAGAAGGAGCTTATGAATCGTGAAATTGAAATTAAACGCAGAGCTGTTAAGAACTACTATATAAATGAAAACAAAAAGATTGAACAAATACGAAATGATGTTGAGCGTATGCGTGAAAGTTCTATTGATGCGATAAAGCGTTTTGAAGCAGAGCTCAGACAGGTTGAAAGAATGACTGAAAACAGTACCGCATATGTAAGTTCTGCGATTGATTACGCTGAAAGAGGCTCAAATCTTGAGACCTTTAACGATGTTGAAAGAGAAATTCCCATACATATTGTTGAATCCTTAAACACAAATAATTAAATCTCACATTGTCGAATGTTGATACATAATATATAATTATAGGCGGTTTTTCAGCCGCCTGTGTAAAATACGCTTATCGTTCCGCTGATAAGCGTTATTTTGAGTCAAAGGGGGATTATCTTCCTTCGGCTTAAGTCAAAGGGCGGAAAGAAAGGCGATGAAATCAGCATTGAAAACTATATATTTAGACAACAGCGCAACAACACGCGTTTATAAGGAAAGTGCTGAGTTTGCGGCTGATGTAATGTATAACTTTTACGGAAATCCTTCCTCCTTGCATAGAAAAGGAATTGAAGCGGAAAAACTGATAAAGAAAGCAAAGGAACAGATTGCGGATACAATTAAAGCGTCCCCCTCAGAAATATTTTTTACCTCAGGAGGTACCGAAGCCGACAATCTTGCAATTATAGGCGGTGCTGAAGCAAGTAGGGGAAAACACATCATAACTACAAGTATTGAACATCCCGCAGTGCTTTCTGCACTTCAGTATCTTGAGAAAAAGGGATATACGATTGATCGTGTACAGGTTTTAAAAAACGGTGCAGTCGATCTGGAACATTTTTCAAGACTTTTGCGCAAAGATACCGCTTTGGTTACTTGTATGTATGTAAATAATGAAATTGGAACAATTGAGCCTGTTGACAGAATCAAAAAAATTTTAAAATCAGCAAATTCTCAGGCTTTACTGCACATTGATGCTGTTCAGGCATATGGCAAGATACCCTTTACGGTCCATACGCTTGATGCAGATTTTATATCACTGAGCAGTCATAAGATTCACGGGCCAAAGGGCGTGGGTGCTTTATATGTGAAAAATAAAGCCAGAATTTCGCCAATTCTTTTTGGCGGAGGTCAGCAAAGCGGGATAAGACCGGGTACTGAAAATGTTCCGGGAATTGCAGCTTTCGGACTTGCGGCTGAAATTGCTCATCAGGATTTTGTTGCAAAGACGGAAAGAATGGAATACCTTAAAAATCGGTTAAAAGCGGGGATTTTGTCTCGGATTCAGGATGTTCACATAAACACTCCTGAAACCAATGCGGCACCGCACATACTGAACGTGTCTTTTGCTTATGTCAAGGCAGAAGTTTTACTTCATTCTCTTGAGAATGACGGAATTTATGTTTCTTCAGGTTCTGCATGTTCAAGTCACAAAAAGGGACCGAGTTACGTGCTGACGGCAATAGGCACAGACAGACGACTGATTGATGGAAGTATAAGGTTCAGCTTGTCCGAATTTACAACTGAAGCTGAAATTGATTATACAATTGAAAAGCTTGAAGAAGCTGTAAAAAAACTGAGAAGACTGCTTAAAAAATAGCGGATTGGAGAATTGTTATGCAAAAGATAGATTTAATCTTATTAAAATACGGAGAGATTGCGCTTAAGGGTCTCAATAAACCTATATTTGAAAGAAAGCTTTTAGACAATATTAAAAGCAGACTGGATAAAATAGGTAAATTCAGCGTAAGACGTGCACAGTCAACGGTTTATGTTGAGCCTCTTGATGACAGTGCTGATATGCAGGAGGCTCTTTCAATTCTTAAAAAGATTTTTGGTATTGTAAACATTTGTCCTGTTGTCAAGTGCGAAAAAAATATGGACAGTATAGCACGTACAGCTATTGAATGTTTAAATGAGCTAAATCCAGAGGGCAAAACTTTTAAGGTTGAAGCTAAAAGAGAGGATAAAAAGTTCCCTCTTAATTCTCCTCAAATCTGCATGGAGCTTGGTGGCAGAATTTTGGATGCTGTTGACGGATTAACAGTTGATGTTCATAAGCCGGATATTACGGTTAATGTAGAAATCCGCGGCGAAGCGTATGTCTATACCGAAAAAATCAAAGGTGCAGGCGGTATGCCTGTTGGCACCAATGGAAAGGCAACGTTGTTACTTTCCGGCGGAATAGATAGCCCGGTTGCCGGGTATATGATAGCCAAACGTGGCGTTGAACTTGAAGCTGTGCATTTCCACAGCCATCCTTATACAAGCGACAGAGCAAAGGAAAAGGTTATTGATCTCGCCAAAGAAATGGCAGCTTATTGCGGAAAAATAAAACTCCACATAGTTCCATTCACGGAGATTCAGTTGGCAATTATTGAAAAGTGCCCTGAGAATTACCTTACAGTAATAATGCGCAGAATAATGATGCGTATCGCTGAAAAGTTGTCGGTAAACAATGATTCAATGGCTCTTATTACAGGAGAAAGTATAGGTCAGGTGGCAAGTCAGACGATGGAAAGCCTTGTTTGTACTGATAATGCGGTTAGCCTACCTGTTTTCAGACCTCTTATAGGAATGGATAAGGAAGAAATAGTTCTGATTTCAAAAAAGATTGAGACCTATGAAACATCAATCTTACCTTATGAGGATTGCTGCACAATTTTTGTGCCCAAGCATCCAAAAACAAAGCCCGTGCTTTCTGAAATAATAGAGGCCGAAAAGGCTCTTGAAGATATTGATGAGATGATTGAAAAATCCATTAGTGAGGAAGAAATTTTAATTATAAAGTAGGGACAATGATGACACTTGAATATGAGCTGTGTGAGCTTCTTATAAAAAACAACTTAAAAATAGCTACAGCAGAAAGCTGCACAGGCGGGTTGATAGCTTCAAGAATAACAGCTGTTCCCGGAGCATCGGCTTGCTTCGATTGTGGAGTCGTTACCTATTCAAATGAGCAAAAGCATAAGCTGATAAATGTAAGTATTGAAACTTTGGAAAAATTTGGTGCAGTTTCTGAGGAGACTGCGTTAGAAATGAGTGCGGGAGTTAAAGCTTTAGCAAATGCTGATATAGCGATTTCTGTTACAGGTATTGCAGGACCAACTGGCGGAACTTCGGAAAAACCTGTTGGCACTGTCTGGATAGGAATTTGCAGCAATTCCTCACACAAGGCTTATAAATTTATTTTTAACGGTAACCGCGACGAAGTAAGAAGTCAGACCGTGGATTTGGCGTTTAAGCTTGCCAAAGATGCTGTTTATGAAAATTTAAAATAATTATCAACAAAAATGGCACTGCTTTCTTTGTGAAGGCAGTGCCATTTAAATTATTTAACTGATTTTTTAGCTTTCAATTGTTTTTGCTTTTTCAAATTCTGCCTGGATTTCATCCGAAGGAGGATTTGTAGAAAGTGAAACAATTACTATAAACAAGCTTGAAATGATAAATGCAGGAAGAAGTTCATAGATTGTGAAGATACCACCAAGAGGATTGAGAACAAGCTTCCATACAAATACTGATATACCACCTGAGAGCATACCAGCAATCGCACCGGCACGGGTTGTACGCTTCCAGAACAGTGAGAACAGCATAAGCGGACCAAATGTTGCACCAAATCCTGCCCAGGCAAAGCTTACTATACCGAATATAACACTGTTTTTATCAAGTGCAATAATGATACCAACTAAAGCAACAAGAAGAAGAGTAATACGTGTTACCAGCATAACCTGTTTGTCGGTTGCATCTTTTTTGAATACGCCCTGATAAAGATTTTTTGAAATTGATGAAGCTGCAATTAAGAGATATGAATCTGATGAACTGATTGTTGCAGCCAGGATTCCTGCCATTACAAGACCTGCAGGTATCGGGTGTAGCAGAGTGTTTGCCATTACTATGAATACATTTTCTGCACTTGATTTTGTCAAAAGCGCTTCATTTGTAGAATAGAGGCTTCTTCCTACAAGACCGATGAAAAGGGCTGCTGTAAGTGAAATTACACACCAGATGGTTGCAATTCTTCTTGAACGCTTTAATTCGTCAGCCTTTCTTATGGCAATAAATCTTAAAAGAACCTGTGGCATACCAAAGTATCCAAGTCCCCATGCAAGCATTGATACAGCACTTAGCCAACCATAATTACCTGCTTCTCCGAAAACAGCTTCTCCTCCAGTAACCATTTGAACGCCATTTGCGTCGGTAGTTGGGGTTGCTATCTGGAAAAATTCCAAAAAGCCAGGAATACTTTGGATTTTTTCAAACACATTTGAAATTCCGCCCGCTTCAATTGTGCCTATAATAAGAATTACAAGCAGAGCACATACCATAATAATAGCCTGCATAAAGTCCGATACACTTTCTGCCAAAAATCCGCCAAGGAAAGTGTAGATAATAACAAAAATTGCACCGGCAAGCATCATATAAAGATAGTCAATGCCAAATATCTGATTAAACAGCTTTCCGCAGGTAACAAAACAACTGCCGGTGTAAACTGCAAAGAATATCAGAATAAACAATGAAGCAATTGTCATAATAACTTTTTTGTTTTCTTTAAAACGGTTACTGAAAAAGTCAGGGATAGTAATTGAATTGTTTGCTACCATTGAGTATTTTCTAAGCCTTTTTGATACGATAAGCCAGTTAAGATATGTACCAAGTGCAAGACCAAGTGCAGTCCAGAAAGCATCAGCAACGCCACACCAATAAGCAACACCCGGAAGTCCCATCAAAAGCCAGCCGCTCATATCCGAAGCTTCTGCACTCATTGCAGCTACCCACGGACCAAGTGAACGTCCGCCAATAAAAAAGTTCTCTGAGTTTTTGTTTGAACGCTTTGCAAAGAAAGCACCTATGCCTATAACAATAAGAATATAAATACACATTGTTATAAACATCTGTAAAGTTCTTGAGTCCATAATTAAATCTCCCATTCTTTGATTTTTGTACAAAATTTTTACTATTATAACACACTTTTACAGAAAAGTACATATCTTTATTTAAAAAATTTGAAAAAATATATTTGTTGATATTTATTCCTATTAAAATATAATTAAAACGGAGTTTCAACACAGAATACAAAGCTTTGAATGCTTGACAGAGAGGTTTTTGTGTGGTATAATACTAAAGCTATGTTAAATTGGGGTGTTAGCGGTACCTTGTAACCCACAATCCGCTACAGTGGGGATGAAAACTTGTGGTGAGGGGCAGGAGTTGTCTTGTCGGTCTCAATTTTGTCAAGCGTTGATAATTCGGTCCTGCGCAATTAAAGCCTGTGAACCGTGTCAGGGCAGGAATGCAGCAGCACTAAGCAGTTTTCTTTGATGTGCCGCAGGGTTGCCGGGTTTGAGCTTGCGTGTTGAGCAACGGGGGTGTTTTTGCTTCAAACACAAGCACATAGCTTTTATTATGTATATTACAGAGGGGGATATAGTGTGGCTGAACGGTACCAGGCTCTTTACAGAAAATGGCGTCCAATGGTTTTTGAGGATGTTGTAGGACAGGACCATGTTTCCGAGACTTTGCGTAACGGAATAAAAACAGACAGAATTGCACATGCTTATTTGTTCTGTGGAACACGCGGCACTGGTAAAACCTCAACTGCAAAAATATTTTCAAGGGCAGTGAATTGCCTTGCTCCGATAGATGGAAATCCCTGCAATGAATGTGAGATATGCAAAGGTATTCTTGATGGAAGTATCCTTGATGTATACGAGATGGACGCTGCAAGTAACAACGGTATTGACAACATCAGAGAAATTCGTGAAGAGGTAAGCTATACTCCAAGTAGCGGAAAGTTCAAGGTTTATATTGTCGACGAGGCGCATATGCTCACGACTGACTCATTTAACGCTTTGTTAAAAACCTTAGAGGAGCCGCCGGCTCATGTTATATTCATACTTGCAACAACCGAGCCACACAAACTGCCGGCAACAATACTGTCAAGGTGTCAGAGATTTGATTTTCGACGTATAGGAGCGGATGATATAGAAAGACGACTTTCAAAAGTTGTCAAAGAGGAAGGCATAGGAATAACGCCTGATGCTCTGGAACTTGTAGCGGAACTTGCTGATGGTTCCATGCGTGATGGATTAAGCTTGCTCGACCAATGTGTGGCTTATGCAAAGGATGAGCTTAAATATGATGATATAGTTGACATTGTGGGTATTGCCGATAAACGCATTTTATTTCCAATTTTTGATTTTCTTGCCGACTATAACTCTGCTGAGGCACTCTGGTCGGTTGACGGTTTCCTGAAAGAAGGCAAGGAGGCTCCTGCTTTTCTGGAAGAGATGATACTGCATTGCAGGGCTTTGCTGCTTTGCAAATCGATAGAAAACCCCGAAGATATAATAGAAAAAAGCGGTGAAGTTGTTTCAAAATATAAACTGCAGGCGGAAAAGTTTTCCGTTGACAGATTGCTTTCTTCAATCGAAATTTTGGGAGAATATTTATTGCAGGCGAAAAAGCTTACAACGCCTAAGATTGCGGTTGAAATGGCGGTTGTTGCCTTGTGCAGAAAGGAAAATTCAAGTGATGTAAAAGAGTTAGCTCTCAGAATAGAAACTCTTGAAAAAGAGCTTGAGCAGATTAAAACATCGGGTATAAGCGTGAAGAAACAACCGGCAAAAACAGCAGTAAAGCAGATGCCGGAAGTCGATGTAAAGCCGGCAGAAGCTCATCAGGATAAGGGTCATGAATGGACCAAATGGAGAGAAGCTTTGTCACTTATCAAACAGGAGAGTAAAAGTCTTTACACTTATTTGTTTAATGCGAGTGCGTTTTTCTATGGCGATGAGGTAGAGATTGTACTTTTAAGTGATTTGGCTTATGAAAAAATTAATACACCTGAAGGAAAAAATTATCTTTCGGAAATGTTTTCAAAAATCCAGGGTTCAGCGGTCAGTGTCTGGATATCCGGTAAAGGAGAAAGAAAAGAACGTTCAGGAAGTGCTTCGATACTTGATATTGCAGCAAAAAAAGATATACTAGGCGACAAAATGACCGTTTTAGAAGATTGAAAAGAAAGGATTTGATATTATGGCAAAAGGCGGTTTCCCAAGGGGAATGGGCGGTATGAACGGTATGGGTGGAGGTAATATGAACCAAATGCTCAAGCAAGCTAAAAAGATGCAGGAACAGATGCTTAAGATGCAGGAGGAAATGGAAGTAAAAACTTACGAGGCTTCTGCAGGCGGGGGAGCTGTTTCTGTTAAGATAAACGGTAAAAAGGAACTTCAGGAGATTGTTATAAGCCCGGAGGTTGTAGACCCTGATGATGTTGAGATGCTTCAGGACCTTATTTTAGCCGCAGTAAACGAAGGAATGAGAAAAGCCGAGGAAAGCTCTGCAGATGAAATGAGCAAACTTACCGGCGGACTTAATATACCCGGATTATTTTAGCATATAAAGGCACCTTTGTACCCATAGATGGGACCTGGGTGCTTTGATTTTTGGAAAGGATTTTTACATATGAAAAGTTTTAACCCAATGTTATTTACCGACCTTAAAAATTATAACACTCAGCAGCTTTTTAAAGACATTATAGCAGGTATAATTGTTGCGATAATTGCTTTGCCGTTGTCAATTGCACTTGCAATTGCATCGGGAGTAACGCCCGAAATGGGTATATATACGGCTGTTATTGCAGGCTTAATTACAGCTGTTTTTGGAGGAAGCAGCGTGCAGATATCAGGCCCGACAGCTGCATTTGCTACGATAGTTGCAGGCATTGTTGCGGAATATGGCTTGGAAGGAATGGCACTTGCAACTGTTATTGCTGGCATACTTCTGATAATTATGGGATTTTTGGGATTAGGTAATCTTATTAAGTTTATTCCGTTTACAATAACAACAGGTTTCACTGCCGGTATAGCGGTAACGCTTTTGGTGGGACAACTAAAAGATTTTTTTGGTGTTACTTATTTAAACGGGGAGGCACCCATTGAAACAATTGAAAAAATCAAGGCATTTGCAGAGAATATCAGCACGATAAACGTTGAAGCTATAATTGTTGGCGTTGTTTGCTTTGCTGTCTTGATTATCTGCCCTAAGATTTATGAAAAAATACCGGCTTCTCTTATTGCAGTAGCTGTTGGTATTTTAATGGTTGAGGGACTTAAAATGAACGTAAATACTATAGGCGATTTATATTCAGTCGGACGAACTTTACCTTCATTTAGACTTCCTGCTTTTTCGCTTAATGGGATTATAGAGATTTTCCCAAATGCTGTTACAATAGCAATACTTGCAGGAATTGAATCCCTTTTATCTTGCGTTGTTGCAGATGGTATGGTTGGGAAAAAACACCGCTCTAATACTGAACTTACTGCCCAGGGCTTGGGAAATATAGCATCAGCATTGTTCGGAGGAATTCCTGCAACAGGAGCAATTGCACGTACAGCAGCAAATATCAAAAATGGCGGCAAAACTCCTGTTTCAGGTATAGTTCATTCATTGGTGCTTTTGTTAATGCTTGCTGTTTTGATGCCATATGCATCTTATATACCGATGCCTGCAATTGCAGCAATTCTGATACATGTTGCATATAATATGTGTCAATGGCGACAGTTTGTATATCTTGTAAAGACCTCGCCAAAAAGCGATATAATTGTATTGATTACCACGTTTTTACTGACGGTGATTTTTGATTTAGTCGTAGCAATCGAAGTAGGCATAATTATGGCTTGTGTGCTCTTTATGAAGAGAATGAGTGATGAGTCTGTGGTTATGGGCTGGAAATATGTAAAGGATGAAAATGACTCCTTTGAATTACGTGATATTTCTCAGCATATAAGAGTTTACGAAATATGCGGCCCTATGTTTTTTGCGGCTGTAGGGCAGCTTTCTGAAATTACGGTTAAGGAGTATACAAAATGCGTGATTTTCAGAATGAGAAGCGTTCCTGCTGTGGATGCTGATGCGTTAAAGGCTCTTAAGGAATTGGTGGCAGATTGTCAACGAAAGGGCATTGAAGTTATTTTTTCACATGTGAACAATCAACCAATGAGAGCAATGAAGAAAAGTGGACTTTTTGCTATGGTAGGCGAGAAAAACTTTTGCATCAATATTGAAGCTGCGTTGTCTCTGGCAGAAGAAATGGTGAACGAAGATGAAAAACACGGAGAATTTTGATATTTTAGTTACAATTACCGGTCTTAACAAGTATCCGGGTTGCAGAAGACTTGTTGAGGGAGAGTCGCTGACGCTTATCCGTGAGCCTGAAAATCAGTTTGACTCATTTGCGATTGCGGCTTATGGTGCAAATGGTAAAATAGGATACATTGCAAACAGTTCTGAAACTGTAAGAGAGGGCACAATGTCTGCAAAAGGGTTGTGTGAGTTTTTAGAAACTTCTGCAAAAGCAACGGTGGTGGAAGGCACATATCACGATGCAGTGTGCAGGGTTGATGATGTTTTTGATATGGACAAAATGATACTTTGTGCTTTCAGCCATTACGGAAGTGGCAGTTATGAAGAGGCACTTGAATTAATGCTGATGCTTGAAGAAAAGTATGACTCGGTATTTTTGAAACAGTATACAGCAGACTGCTTGATTAAACTTGGTAGATATCAGAATTCATTTAAGTATACCGAAGCTGTTCTTCGAGATGAGCCTGAGAATAAAATAAGCCTTATGATGTACGGAGATGCTTTGGAAAAGACGGGAGATCTGACAAAAGCAGCAGAGATATATTCAAAGCTGCTTGATATAAGTGACAATGAAGAAGTGCGTAAGGCTCTTGAAAGATGCAGC
>JAZNMD010000052.1:0-8542 GCA_045579385.1 Clostridia bacterium | reverse complement strand
AAGGCGTTTGACAACATCACGGCTGATACTGTGGTGAACGCAATGTACAAAACCAACTTCTACACCGTAACCTTCGTAACAGACGGTAACGGTAAGTCGGAGGCCAAGCGGTCTTAGGAAGACAAAGGGCTATGACAACTCCTTGGCTCACAGAACGACATGGCTACGATCCGACTTAAGGCGTTTGACAACATCACGGCTGATACTGTGGTGAACGCAATGTACAAAACCAACTTCTACACCGTAACCTTCGTAACAGACGGTAACGGTAGCTTGACAGGGCAGACAGTACACACCGTTCCCGCAGGCACAAGCTGGACAGAGCTTGAAATCCCCGAAACTACTGCAAATAAGGGCTTCAAGTTCAGCCATTGGTCCGTAGGCGAGCCTGATGCGGCAACCGGCGACATAACCGTAACCGCAATCTTCGTTAAGGATGAAGACCAATACTTCGATGTAACCTTCATCGCAGGCGAGCACGGCACTCTTAACGGAACCGCAAGCTACACCGATATTATTATCGACACCACTTGGAGCGAGATAGCCGTTCCTGTACCCGAGGCTGAATACGGCTACAAGTTTGCAGGCTGGGATATCACCTTCCCCAAGAGGATAACGAGCGACGTTGTTGCAACGGCTCTGTTCGTGAAGGATGAAAGCTTGTGGCACACCGTTCGCTTCACAAGCTCCGCAAACGGCTACTTGGCAGGCACAACGGTTTATACAGAAATCCTTAACGGTACAAGCTTTGCAGAAATAGCAGTACCCACTCCGATAGCGGCAGAAGGCTATGTATTTACTGAATGGGCACCGTCCTTCCCCGAAACCATTGAGGGCGACCATACCTTCACCGCAAGCTTCAAGTCTGTAAGCGAGCTTCCGATAGTTCTTGACATCACAAACGCATACTACGAGGACGGTAAGATAACCGTTGTTGGTACTACCGAAAACGTGGTTGACCAATGGGATGTTGCTATCAAGGTAACCGCAGCAGATAAAACTGTAACCTTCATCACCGTTAAGTATGGTGATATCAATACAGGCAACGGCACGTTCAAGCACACCTTCACCGTAAATCCTGCTGATATAAGCGGCGACGTTTACGTTGATATGAAGCTTGTAACCGTTCCCGTTCCTGCTGACCGCGAGCCCGTTGACTACGACCTTTACACCGTGAAGTTCACAAGCACCGCGGGCGGCTACCTTGCAGGCAACGCTGTTTACAGCGGCATCCTTGAAGGCTCCGCTTGGGCAGACGTGATCAGCGCGGTACCCACTCCCATCCCCGCTGAGGGCTACACCTTCATCGGTTGGGACAAGGCGTTTGTTGACACGGTTGACAGCGATATGGTTTACGTAGCAAGGTTTGAAAAGGCAGTTGTAATGCCCTTCGATATAACCGAGGCTATATACAACCCCGCAACCGGCAAGCTAACGGTAGAAGGCTACGCTGAGGATGCACAGGATCAATGGAACGTTGCGTTTATGACATATGCTAACGTTGACAGCGTAGAGAATATAACGAGCGAAACACTTGTAAACGTAACCACCTTGAAGTATGGCGACATTAAGACCGATGCAAACGACGGCCACTTCGTTGCAGAGTTTGCAGTATACGGCGCGGCACTTGAAGGCAAGGTATACGTAAGCGGCAAGTACGTTGAGGTTGAAAGCGAACCTGATGCAGAACGCGTAAAGACCTACTTGTACTTCGATAAGAACGCCGCAGATGCAATAGACGGCGCAACAACCGAAACGCTGCTTTACATCGGCGACGATATCAACTCCGCACTTACTACCGACTACCCGACCAGAGCAAACTACGAGTTTGTTGAGTGGGCGGCTGACAGAGTTGGCACCTCCATACCTGAGGGCACGGTAATGACCGGTGCAGGCTACACGGCATACGCTAAGTGGCGCGAAAGCACCGTAATCGTAACCTTTAAGGATTACGACGGTACCATTCTCAAGGCTGAAAGCGTTCCTTACGGCGGCGCGGCAACCGCACCTGCTGACCCTGCAAGAGAGGGCTACTACTTTGCAGGCTGGGATAAGGGCTTCAGCAACGTAACGGAGAATATAACCGTTACCGCAACCTATGTAAGATACCGCTTCGAGGCTCCTAAGCAGTGGTACATCGTAAACGAGCCTTTGGCTGATAACCACAAGCTTTACAGAATCCTTGAAGACGGCACGGAACAGCTTATAGACAAGGCGCTTTACACGGTAGAGGCTCTGCCCACAACGGCAGACACCGCGTATGCTGATTGCCTTGGCTGGCACGAGCTTGGCGTTGTATTTGACGATACGCTTTACGGCGTAGTTTACGAAACCGCGTTTGATGCGTTCGTAATACCCGATAAGCTTATCCTCGAAGAAGAAAGCCCGCTTGAACGCAAGGATAAATACAACCTTGACAAGGATTACAGAGCTGACATAACCGATGCTATCGAATACGAAATGATCTTTGGCTTGAAAGAACGTCAGGAAGTTCAAACGCTTATTGATGAGTTTATCAATATGTACTTCATCAACTACTACACCGATCCTTCCGAGATTGATTACGAGGTTCGCATTGTAAACGAAGACGGTAGCGCATTCAAGAGCTTGTACGTTTGCACCGGCGCAAGAGTTCAGCTTGTTATCGAAGGCGTTGTTTATGACGAGGTTCAGGTAGTTGTTCTTGGCGATGTGGACGGCAACGGCATTGTAAACGATGGCGACCTTGAATGTATATGCAACTATCGCATCGGCTTGAAACGACCTGATGGCGTATACTATCTGGCAGCTGATACCGCATCCGAACAAGAGCTTAACGAGGCAGATATGGAAATCATCCGTAACTTCCGCATCGGCGTTGGTAACATGTACGCCGCTTGGGACGCAGCAAGCCACGTTTACAGCAGGGATTATTCCGAAAGGTTTGCAAATATCCCAAGTGCGATAGCTCCGTAAGCTAAAACAGCAATAATCGCAAACAGCGGTTAAATAGAAAGTGCCGCAGGCGAAAGCGTGATATTCTTATCGGAGAAATCAACAAAAACCGAATAGGACGAGAAAACTCCATCATGGACGAAAGTCTGTGATGGAGTTTCTTTCTTCTCCCATTCTTCAAAATTTGCGTCGCAATAAACAAAGCAATCTGATGAAATATTTACATTTTTACATTGAAACAGTTACCTTTTTACGTTATAATTAATTTAGGAAAGGAGCAATTTGATTATGACGCACATTTTTATTGTTGACGAACATACTTTCAAGACACATTTACAATATATGTTTGCTGGAACAGGAAGGACAACTCTTGTTCCAGATTTCATTGGATGTGTAAAGACTGTTACTACTGCTGATTCGGAAGAAAAAACATTTGTATCGATGATATCCGATATATCAAAAGTTAGAAAAGGTGATTTGATTGCTTTTTATGTTACGGGATGTCAAAAAATTTTTGGCTTTTTTAAAGCTGCAAGTGATCCTTTTTTTAATGATAAGGCAATAGATTACTTAGGTTCGGATTTGGGAAGATATTTGCCCTTTAGAATTTTAATTGAACCGTATGAGGTTTTTGCAGATGGAATTACAGAACACGAGGCCTTGGACTGTATCCAAAATATAAGTCATCCATATGAAATGTGTTGGAGTTTGATATACAGAAAGTTAACTGGATTAAGAGGCTGTTCTTTCATAACTGACTTTGAGCATGATAGACTGTTCAAGCAAATCTACGCTAAAAATAATGGAATTTGTTTAGGCGACAATAATAATTTTGATTATGATAAAAGAAATAAATTAATCAAAACCACAACAAACGTTAATGCTTATGCGGGGACAACAGCAATACCTCTTGATATCTCAGCAAGACTTCAACAAATAACAGGAGCTTATGAAACACATTTGCAAGCATATGTATCACAATATTATGACAAAGCTCCTTTGCGTGCATTTTTGTTTCCTCAAGCAAATGTAAATTCAATATGGTTTGGCAATGAAGTGGTGTGCAGTGTTGGAGAACAAAGAATAGATTGCCTACTTATAACTGAAACAACCTCCACTTTTTATATTAGGGTTGTTGAATTAAAAGATGAACCCCCAAAGGCATCACTGATAAATGAACAACTTGATTGGTATTTACAATGGGTGATGCAATATATAACCCCTTTAATGAGCAACAAACAAGTGGAAATAATTCCTACGATTATTGCTCCGGAAAACAAAAGAAGTTGTGCTAATAAAACTAATTTTATGAACGCAGCCACAAACTTCAATAATACAAAGCCAAGTGTTACAAACAATATTTCTACTGCAAAACTAGAATTTATATCCTTTGATAAAACATCGGGCATTTCCTTCAAAAAAGTTTTCTGAAAGTGCTGGATATCCAAAAGCAAGTGTGGTATAATCAAAGGCGAAAGTGAGGTGAGGACATGAATTATATAGGTTCAAAATATTCCTTGATGGACTTTTTAAGCGAAACTATTGTAACCGTAGCAGGCGAAGATACCGACAAGATATTCGCAGATTTGTTTGCTGGAACAGGCGTTGTTGGAAAGACCTTCAAACAGAAGGGATACCAAGTTATTGCAAACGATATACAGCATTACAGTTATGTGACTAACAAACACTTTATCGAGAATGTTCCTCCTCTTGATGCATCTATCGTTGAGCACCTCAATGCACTCAAAGGTACTGAAGGATTCATATACAAAAACTACTGTGCAGGATCAGGAAGCGGAAGAAACTACTTCACAGATCAAAATGGAATGAAATGCGACTCGATCAGAATTGAACTTGAGCGACTCAAGAATTCCGGTGAGATCAACGAAGCGCAGTACTACTACTTGCTTGCAAGCTTAATTAATTCGATTGATAAGTATGCAAACACAGCATCGGTATATGGGGCATTCCTCAAGCATGTAAAAAAATCGGCTCAAAGAGAGTTTGAGTTGGAGCTACTTCCCATCATAGATGGAGATAAACGAAGCAGAGTATATAACGAGGATATCGCAGAGTTAATCAAAAGAATTCATGGCGACATACTCTATCTTGATCCGCCCTACAACGAAAGACAATACTGTGCTAATTACCATGTACTTGAAACAATATCAAGATATGATTCTCCCGAACTAAAGGGAAAAACAGGTCTTAGAGATTACAAATCTCAAAAGAGTGACTTCTGCTCATCAAAGACGGTTGTAGAAGCATTTGAGCATGTAATCAGAAATGCGGACTTTCAATACATATTCCTAAGCTACAACAACGAAGGATTGATGCCATTCGATGTAATCAAGGGAGTAATGAGAAAGTATGGCGAGTACGAAATGTTTTGCAAGGATTATAGAAGATTCAAAGCGGACACCGACGAGAATAGAAATCACAAGTCGGACAAAACGGTAGAGTACTTACACTGTCTTGTGAAGAAATAAATACAAACAAATTAAAAATATAATCGACAACCGGCGACTTTTTATTGCAAAGTCGCCGGTTTTTGTGGTACAATTATTTATCTCTCTTTGGAAAGGTAGAATAATTATGAATCCATTCACAGAAGGAAGTACACAATATAAAGATTTTGAGGTAATGTCGGACTGTAAATGGCATTGCTCTAAGTGTGAATTGTTAAGCGGTCAAGCAAAGACTTGGCAGGTGTGGCGACAGGAAAAAGGAATACAGCTTGATCAAGACGAAGAAGGACATTGGTATAAGAAGATTCTTTGCCCCAAGTGCGGTGTAAAAACCATACACAGAAAACTTAAATCCACGGAAATCGTAGATATAGATTTGAAGGCTCGCACAGGTATTCCTCCCGAAATTGCCAAACGAGCTAAGGCTCTTTATGGATGCGTTGATGAATACACCTTGAGAGTAGAGCCGGCAAACCAGTTAGAGATTGACCATAGAGTTCCTCAAGTTAGGTGGACTGCAAATGAAGATGATAACACCAATCTTACGGATACTCAAATCAGAGAAAAGTTTATGCTTTTGACAAGAGCCAACAATCTTTTGAAATCCCGTTTTTGCGAGGAGTGTGCGAGAACTGGAAAAAGAGCTAAAGGATATAAGGTTATCGAATTTTGGTATGCGGGTGACGAAAGCTACGATTGTTCTATTGGCTGTGAGGGATGCTTTTGGCACAATCCAACCAAGTGGAGAGAAGAATTAAACAAAAAGATAAAGAAATAGTATTATGGCTAAATATAATGATTTAAATATGGAGAATTGGAAAGAATACGATGATATTCTGACCGACTCTCTTTGGATTATAGATAAGCGAGATAGTTCTGGTGTACACAATGCGAGCTATCACGGAAATTTTGTTCCTCAAATTCCAAATCAGTTGTTCAGAAGATACACTAAAAAAGGTGATTGGATACTTGATCCTTTTTCCGGTGGCGGAACATCGTTAATTGAGGCGCAACGACTTGGTAGAAACGCAATCGGTGTAGAACTTCAGGAAGAGGTAGCGAGAGCTTCCGTAGAACTCTTGAAGCAAGAAAAGAATCCTGACACAAGAGGAACTATAATAATTGGTGATAGCCGAACCGTAGACATAGGAGAAAAGCTTCAAAGCTTTGGAGTCAACAAGGTACAGTTTGTGATATTCCATCCGCCTTATTGGGATATTATTAAGTTCAGTGAAAATGAGCAAGATCTTTCCAATTGCACAACAATCAACGATTTTAACAAATCATTCGGACAGGTGATCGATAATACATTGCAGCATCTTGAAAAGAACAGATACTGTGCGTGTGTTATTGGTGACAAGTATGCCAATAGCGAGATTGTTCCGCTTGGATTTTATTGTTTGAGTCTGTTTATGGTGCGCGGACTTAAATTGAAGGCTATCTTGGTTAAAAACTTTGAAGAAACCAAAGGCAAGGCGAATCAAAAAGCTATATGGAGATATCGTGCTTTAGCGAGTGATTTTTATCTCTTCAAACACGAGTATATCTTTGTTTTCAAGAAGGTTAAATAGGTGAATTATATGAATAATGAAGTTGTTGGAATTTCTGCAGAATTAGCAATAGCAGATACTTTTAATTTGCATATTAATCCAAGATATAGAGAACGTGGCGATGAAGGAATTAAGTGCAGTCTTATGGATTGTGTTATAGATGCATTTGAAAGTAACGAACTGCCCGTTCCTATTAGGCACGTTGCAGAAAATCAAAGTTTAATTGACTTTGAATTGGAGGATGGGAGTACACTATCCGTTAAAACAAATAAGAGAAAATTAGATAAAGTGGCACCACAAAAAATTGGTCAGCCAACGAGTGATACATATTTTGAATATATGTCGGAAGCAATGGAGTTGGATATTCAAGAAGAACTTGAAGCACTTGGCTTACCAGACACTTACGAATCGCGCCGTACAATTTTTAGATATTTTTCTCATTCTCATATTGCTGATTTGCTACCACTGTATTGGGAGCATTTGTTTGAATGTGATTATTATATCCATTTTTATAACGTTGTAGATGGATTTGATAATCCAACAGGAAATCCGCAATACATAGTTTTAAAAGATGTTCCTAGATCGCCGATTTGGGATGCCTCTAAAATCACATTCACAAAAACTTTAGATCAATGGTCAGAGAGTTGTACTGTAAAATACAGCGGAAAATCGATAGGGGAATTTCAGGCGCACAATAATCGAGACTGTTTGAAATTCAGATTTAACATTAAAGGCATTCTATATATGCTGAATAACAATTTACTTGATCAAAACTGATGAGCAAAAACAATCATATCAAATCTGTTAGGAAAACATACGTTTTATAGGCACCGTTTCGGCGGTGCCTTTGCTTATGTCGAAACAGAATAGTATCACCATTTCCCTCGCACTTTATGCACCTACCTTGACAAAAGTTTCCTGCGTATGGTATAATAAATCTACCGACAGAGGTCGAGTGAAAACTGAATATTAAGTGCCACGGCAGTTACTGCTGTCCCCCTGTCGCTTGAAAGACAGCGACGCACATAGCATCCGCTCTTTGTGAGCAGTTACCTTTTTGAGTTGTAAGACTCGTACATACATCGGCACGGAACATTTTGAAGCGAACAATTTTGTTCGCCTGTTTGTGTTTCCGTCTCGACGTATGTGCGAGTCTTTTTGTTTTGCTCTCGCCTTGATTACATAAAAAATCGAAAGGTGGAATGTAAGTGATTGTATCAAAACTCAAAAGCAAACTGACGAAAGGAGGATCGGATGCAGCACAAGAATTTCTTTATGGTTCCCAACCGCATCTTTGACTTAGAACTGAAGCCGAGAGACTTCACCGTGTATTGCTGTCTGCTCCGGCACAGCGACAGCAAGGACGGCTCCTGCTTTCCCTCGCGGAGAGTCATCGCAAAGGAGTGCGGCATGAATAGGAAAACCGTTGACTCTGCCATTGAAAATCTCTCGATCCTCGGCCTGGTGAAAAAGATTCAGCGGCACCGTGAGGACGGAACGAGGACAAGCAATCTCTACTACGTGGTAAGCCTTTTGGAGTAGAGTAAATCTTTCTTTGGGATAGTGTCAGAATTTCCTATCAAGAAGAAA
>JAZNMD010000051.1:0-2646 GCA_045579385.1 Clostridia bacterium | reverse complement strand
TGTAAAGGGCTGTGGTTGGAGCCTTTCAGGAACCGTCATGCGGTAGGAAGATGCAACCGATCCACAGCATCCCTTACAGTGTAGCACATGTCCTTGGAGAGGGACACTAAAAACTACTACTCTATAATACAAGGATTATATAAATCCGCATCCTTCGTAGTGCAGGCAATCGCATTCAAGCAAACGGGGAAATACATATGCAGTCAAAACGATTTGCTTCAAATTGTATCGCCAGAAGAACGGCGTATTGTCAATACTTCTAAATCTCTAAAAAACGGCGGGACTATTGATTTTGAAACAATGTCTCAGGAATTGTTTGTATGGTCAAAGGCTTGGATTAGGAAAACAGATTAAGGATTTGGTTGGCGGTGAAACACAAATGGAATTTAACGAAAAACTTCAAGAATTAAGAAAGCAAAAAGGGCTTACACAGGAAGAATTGGCAGAATTGCTATATGTATCCCGAACTGCTATTTCAAAGTGGGAGTCAGGTCGTGGGTTTCCGAACATAGAATCTTTGAAAGCAATATCAAAGTACTTCTCTGTCTCCTTGGATGAACTGTTATCCGGTGAAGAAATACTGGCTATTGCCGAAAATGATCACAAGCAAAAAGAGCGAACATTTCGTGACTTGATTTTCGGTTTGCTTGATTTTGGTATGGCATTATTGCTATTTTTACCTTTCTTCGGTCAAAAATCGGATGGCGTTATCAGAGAGGTAGCGCTTCTTGCTTTGAGTGCTATTCAGCCATACTTAAAAACAACGTACATTGTTTTTGTAGGTGTTATGGTAGTGCTGGGCATTATGACTCTTGCTCTACAAAACTGTCGTCAAAGGCTTTGGACTCAGAGCAAGAGCGTTTTGTCACTGTCTTTAAGTGCTGTCGGTGTCTGCCTTTTTATGATAAGTCAACAACCCTATGCGGCGGTATTTGTATTTGCTTTTTTGGTTATTAAGGCTCTAATGCTGATAAAACGGCAATGATACGAAGCGTATCAACGATGTGACGGCTAAATTCTTTCATTTTTCATTGCTTTTCCCTAAACTTGTATTCAGGTGAAAGCCTAAATACAAACCAAAAGGATGGTATGAAAATGAAAAGAATTAGAAAAAGCTTTGTAGCTTCGATGTGTTTGCTTACGGCGTTTGTGCTGTGGACGATAGCAATTTGCTATGTGGATGTATGTGCGATTGGCCCACAAGGTTCATCGGTTGGATTTGCCGGCATCAATGGTTTTGTCCATAATTTGACGGGTGTGCATTTTGAACTATATAACATAACGGATTGGCTCGGACTCGTGCCGATCTTTGTGTGTACGGGCTTTGCCATACTGGGACTTGCGCAGTGGATTAAGCGAAAAAGTATATGTAAGGTGGATTACGACATTCTTGCCTTGGGTGGCTTTTATATAGTCACGATTGCTGCCTATTTGTTTTTCGAGAACGTGGTAATCAATTACAGACCTGTGCTGATAGGCGGGATTTTAGAAGCATCCTACCCATCTTCAACAACCTTGCTTGTGATGTGCGTTATGCCAACAGCAATTATGCAGCTGGGTAGCCGCATAAAGAACAAAGTGGTTCGTAATATCGTTGCTATTACAATCATTGCATTTATTGCTTTTATGGTAATCGGAAGACTTATTTCCGGTGTCCATTGGTTTACGGATATTATCGGCGGTTCACTGCTCAGTGCAGGACTTGTAATACTATATTATTCTGTGTGCAGGCGATATTGTGATAAATTAGTAAAATAGAAGGTAGACATTATGGAATATCAAATTGTTCGCTTAATTGATAAGCCCAAAACGAAAGAAAAGATGGCGAATTGGTTTAGTGAAAAATGGAGCGTACCACTGCAGGCGTATTTGGATAGTATGGAGGATTGTTTAAGCAGAACAAAGCCCATTCCGCAATGGTATGTTGCTGTTGAGGATTCACGGATCATCGGCGGTTTGGGTGTAATTGAAAATGACTTTCATAACAGAAAAGACCTGACGCCCAATGTATGCGCCGTATATACGGAATTGGATAAACGTTGTCAAGGCGTGGCAGGGGCTTTGCTCAGTTATGTTTGTGACGATATGAAGGCAAAAGGAATTGAGTCCTTGTATCTTGTAACAGATCATAATGCTTTTTACGAGAGATACGGATGGGAATTTTTGTGTATGGTGCAAAGTGACGGCGAAACTGATTTGAGCAGGATGTATGTTCACAGGATATAATTATGATTGGGATCTGAGATGAAACTAACGGAACATATTGCCAATATAATTACAAGTTGCCGAATACTGTGCAGTATGGGCGTTTTGTGCTTTCCTGCGTTCTCGCCAGAATTTTATACTATGTATTTTCTCTGCGGTTTTAGTGATATGATCGACGGAACCATCGCAAGAAAAACGAATGCCGTCAGCGAATTCGGATCAAAGTTAGATACGGTAGCAGACTTCGTTTTTGTGGTAGTATGCTTGATTAAGTTATTGCCGATGATTCACATTCCTGTTTGGCTATGGATATGGATCGGTGTTATAGCAATTATTAAAGTTACCAATATTGTTTGGGGATTTGTTCGCAGAAAGAAACTCATGGCCTTACATACAGTTTTAAATAAAACTACGGGATTGTTACTCTTTCTTCTGCCATTA
>JAZNMD010000050.1:0-8378 GCA_045579385.1 Clostridia bacterium | reverse complement strand
CTTCGATTTTTGATGATGAGAAGCTGGGTGCGGATGCAATCAGACCCATTATTATGGTGGATATTGAAAATGCGGAGAACAATGCTGTAAAAAGAGATTTTTCTGTTATTGCCGAAAATGAAGGCAGTGGCGTGGATACTTACAAATACAGCGGAACATTTCGTGTTAAGGGTAAAAAAATATCCGGCACAGCCACCACTGAGGATGAATGGCAGACCTGCAGCTTTACGGAGGCGTAAAAGACAATGACAGAGGAGTTTAAGCTTGAGACCACACGTGTGAGTCTTTGTATTTGCGATAAGGAGTTCTGCATAGAATTGTGCAGTGAGACAGCAGATTTGTGCGGAGAGATTCTGAAAGAAGCAAAAAAGAGACTAAAGCTTTTGAAAAGCGGAAGCAACGATGTTTTGGTCAGTGAAAACGGAATATGTGAATTCCTGAAGGAAAGCGTGGATAGATTTCTTGGCGAGGGTGCAACAACAGAAATTCTGGGAGAGAAAATATCAGATATATGTCTGGTTGCAAATTTAATGTGCTATGTAGTTTCACAGATAAGAGACGGGTTTAAGGCGACAAAGCTGAAACCTTGAAAATTTCAGAAAAGGGATAGGGGGAGAGTAAAGAATGCTTGAAAAAATCAGTAATCCTTGCGACAGCGTAATTATTGACGGGGTTAAATATGGGATAAATACGGATTTTAAGATTTGGATTGAGATTGAGCATTTGTTTTTTGACCGCTCGATGGGAGATGCGGAAAGGCTTGCACGGGTGCTTGCTCTTGCCTATCCCGTTTTGCCGAAAAATCCCGTCGGGGCTGTAAAGGGAGTTATGTTCTTTTATTCTGCCGGCAAAGAGTGTGAGACTAAAAACGACGAAACAAAACTTCCTTTTTACGATTTAAAGGAAGATTTTGGCTATGTATGGGGCGCTTTCTTAAATGAATTTGACATTGATTTAACTACTGTCAATATGCATTGGTGGAGGTTCAGGGCACTCCTTTGTTGTCTTGGAGATGAATGTAGATTTTCAAAGATTGTAGGCTACAGAAGCATTGACACATCGGGGATAAAGGATGCGAAGCAGAGACGGTATTACGAAAGAATGAAAAAAAACTTCCGTCTTCGCTTCTCTTTTGACGAAAAGGTTAGGGAAAAACAGCTTGCAGACAGCTTTGAAAATCTTTTTTGACGGACTGTTTAAATTGCAGTCGGTAAGGAGATAAAATGTCATTAAAAAATAATAAAGCGGAAGGCAAAAGGATAGGTAAGGAATTCGCTGAGGGATTTGGTATTGGACTGAGCGAGGAGTCTATCCGTGCTGTTACCGCAATGGAAGATGTTTATGTAGAGCTTGAAACGCTTACGAAAAATGCAAGTAAAAATGCTGAGAAATTAGCAAAAAAACAGAGGGAAAGACAGCTTAAGAATTTGAAAAATGCACTTGAGTTGGAACTTATAACCGAGCAGGAATATTACGAAAAATTGAAAGCTTTTCGTGACAGCAGTTTGCGCCAGGGTTCTGATGAGTGGTATAAATGCACCGAGGAGATAGCGTCATATAACAAGCGTATGGCAGATGAGATAGAGGAGCAGTACCAAAAAATCATTGAACTGAGGGAAGAACTTGCCAAAAGCCTGAAAAATGATGAACCGTGGTTTTCAACCTCCAAGGTGCGGTTTAAAGGCCTTGGAGAAAATGGTCAGGATTTGGTTTACACAAACTCTGAACTTAAGGATTTCCGGGAGGAAATTCTTTTGCTGGAAAACTATCGGGACAGAATTAAAGAGCTAAAGGCCCTGGGCGGTGTTCCGGACGGGGTATTTTCGGATATAGCCAAGATGGATGCGGCGGAAGGTCTTAAGTTTATCAATGGGATTTTAGATGCTGATGATAAAACACGGGAAAAGTTTCTGTCCGGATACAGAGAATATGAAAATCTGGCACAAAAAACAGCGTTAGATGTAATGGGTACACTTGGTCAGGATGCACTTCGGGAAGAAGGAATTTATATTCCCGCAAGAAGTGGAAGTGGCACAGATAGCCGCAAATTTGAGGAAATCCTGACTGCAAGCTTTGAACACGTACCTGAGGCGTATTTTTTATTAGGAGAGCAGTCAGGTCAGGTGTTTGGAGAGGGCTTTTTAAGCAAAATTCCGGAGATTATGGAAAATGCCAGATCGTATTTTGCTGTGGCTATAAATGAAATTGCGGAAAAGGTGTCGTCTGCGGTAAGGTTTGCGGCAGAGGGTGCGGTGACTTCGGTATCAAACAGTTACTCTAACACCTATACTTTTAATTCCAGCAAGGACACAACAACCCAGCAGCTTAATGCGGCAAGAAATGCGGCGGTGCTGACCCGATTGAGAGGAGGGAATGCTTAAATGAGACTTGAACTGAAATTCAGGAATAAGCTTGGAGAGCTTCTTATGTACGGAGACAGTAGAGGCATTTTCAGGATATGCGGGATTGACGGACTTCAGCCACCGTTTAAGGAATATGGCACGGCTGTGTATCCTGGTTATGATGGGCAGGAGACCATCTTTGAACGGGCGGAGGCAAGGACGATAACGATTGCACTTGAGGCAAAACTTGACAATTCTTCCGATGTATTACGCGATGCGTTTAATATTCTTCTTGGTGGTGGAACGCTGTATATAAAAAACGGGGATATTGACAGACGGATTGAGTGCAGGCGAGTACAGATTTATGAGGTAAAAAAGCTAATTAAAGGGAAACTTAGTTCATTTGTGGTGCAAATGGTATGTGATAATCCATATTTTGAGGATGGAACTTCTACAAATGTACCGCTTTACAAACGACAAAAGCTACTCTCAACACCATTTACTCTGCCTTGCCGGTTTGGCTCGCTGACGATAGGCGAAGCACTTGAAGTCAAGGGATGGATTGAGGTAGAACCCGTGATAAAAATGTATTACCCCAAGGCACTTGAAAACTCTGAAGAGATAACAATTACAAACCATACAAGCGGTGCAAAAATCAAGCTCAATTATGCGCCGAGGGCAGGGGAAACTTTGACGTTTGACATAAAAAAGAGAAAGGCAACAAGCGATATTGAGGGGAATATTATAAATTACCTTTCGGATGATACGTTTTTAGGGGACTTTGTGCTGAAGCCAGGCAAAAATGTGATTGATATTGAGATTGGCGATGTGACACCGGAGTTTAGTATTGAGTGTGCTTTTTCCAATCTTTACAGCGAGGCGGTGATAGTGTGAGAGACATAGTTTTTTACGATTTTCATTTTAATCGGCTTGCTGATTTCGGAAAGGTTCTTTCAGTAAATATTGAGAAAAAATATTGCGGATACGGTACCGCTGAACTGCATTTTTCTCTTGCGGAAACAGAAGTGATTACATTACTTGAAAACAATCCGTATGTGTTTTTTATGAATGGCGAACATTCTGCTATAGTTACAGGATGGCAGATAGGAGAGGATATTGCAGTATTTGGCAGAACTCCCGAGTGGCTTTTGACAAAAAGAGGTGTTACAAAATTTTCTGAATATGGTACGCCAGAGGAACTTGCAAGATATGTGGTAAGCTCTGCTGCAGGAGACTTTGTTGTGTTAGACGACCTTAAGGGTATTGGAACAGCCCTGAGTTATTCCGTTGACAAGGTGCGAGTGCTACACGATGTTGTGTGTGAAGTTTTGGGGACACAGAATTTGGGGTTTAGGCTTGTGCCTGATATAAAAAACAAGAAATTTGTTTTTTCAGTATATGAGGGAAAGGAAGCTTTGTGTCTTATTTCACAGTCAAACAGAACTGCCTATGATATGGAATATACTGTTGAAAAGCAGGATATGGTAACAAATTCAGGCTGGTATGAGAGAAAGTTCGTTGATATGGGCGGATGGGATGCGTATAACAATTTACCATCGCTTTCGGATAATAATAAAGATAATGCCTACACCTTTTATGAGATAACCTCAGATACCTATTATAAAAGCGGTGACAAGAACTATCCGGTCAAAACGTTTGGACTTAGTTGCACAAAAGGATATTATTTGTATTCGGACGCCTCAGATGGCAAGTGGAAAGTAACTAATGTAAAGCCTGATACTATATGGGTATATCTTGATAATTCAAACGAGATTGGAGCAAGAAAATGGGATGCAGTATTAAGCGGAATAATGACTGAGGACGAAGCCCGGTCCGAAATTCTGAAAAAAGCACAAAAAGAAACCTCCGAAACCGAAGTTAAGAGTATCGAATATGGAGCAGATTACAGCCTTGGAGATATTGTAGGGGTACAAACAGAATTTGGAGAGTTTAAAAAGACAGAACGAAAGCGTGTAACATCTGTAAGTATTTATTACGATACAGATAAGTCGGGTGTTATACCGACTCTTACTAAGGAGGAATAATTATGGCGATAAAATATAGCTTTATAGACAGCGTCATTTATGGAACAGAGGATATAAATGACATAACAGCATGTTTGACGGGAGCAGGCATTGCACCTTTTTTGTCAAAAGGCAGCTACAATGTATCGGATTTGAATGCGATGACCTCGGCACTTATTGAGGAAGGAACCTCACTTGACGGATGCAGATGCAGTGTGGAAAATATAGCTACATCAGAAATGGGAGTAGCGGTCAGCCAGGGGATAGTGTTTTTTGAAAGCGGTGCAAGACTGTGCGTTGATGAAGGCGGTTATTTTGTAAAGGTGCAGCCAAATACCGAAGGGTATATTTTTGCACATTTTAGTCCTGCTCTTCAAAAAGCAGATATAGTGTTTGATATAAATCTTCCGACCGATGGCGAGTATGTGCTTTTGGCAAGACTTGAGGCAGATGGAAAGCTAAAGGACGAAAGAATCTTTGCGAGGTCAAAGGTTGCGACTTTGGGTAAAAACGTAACGCTTAACACAGAATTTGAGAAGATTACACCGGAATTTTTGGGGATTGAGGAGTATAACTATGTATATATCGTAGCTAAGGCTCCTTATGTGGATTTAAGCAGATTTAATTATGCCTTGGTATTTTCTCCTGGGATGAATACATACGGAATAATTAATTTAAGCAATAAAAACAATAAAGTATCTTTAGGCCAAGCCTATACTTACGGTCCCATAAGCTATGCTCAGGTCATAGAAAACAGGCTTTGTGTCAAGCAAGAGGGGGAAGAAAATGAAGTGCCTTATATACCCGGGCTTGAAAATATGCTTTCAACTTGCAAAATAATACTTGTTTAAAGGAGGAGACAAGAATGGAACATACGAACACAAGTATAACAGCTGATGTGCTTTTTGAAATTGATAAGGACACACGAAACATAAAAAACATTTCGGACTCTAAGCTTACACTTGTTCAATATGACCACAATTCACAGCGGTTTGCTTTTTCAATGCCAAGGACTGTCGACGGGCATGATATGGCGAAATCAGACAAGGTTGAGGTGCATTATATAAACATAGACTCTTCAACAGGCGAAAGCTCAAACGGGGTGTATGAAGTAATGGATGTTGAAACATCGGAGGATCCTTCCAGGATAAGCTTTTCGTGGCTGATATCGCAAAATGCAACTAAGTACGTGGGAATTCTTTCTTTCGTGGTAAGGTTTTCGTGCTTTGATGATGCGGATGAGCTTTGCTACGTCTGGGGAACAAATATATTCTCAGGTGTTCTTATTGGAAAGGGTATGTATAATGGCGAAGTGATCGCCGAAAGCTATGCTGATGTTTTGAAACAATGGGAAGAAAAGCTGTTTGACTTATCTTCAGAGGGCGTTGAAAACATAAAAACAGCAACAGTTTCAGCGATTAAGGAGATAGAAGACAAAGGGGCAGAGGTTAAAGAATCTCTACCCAAAGATTACACTGAACTGACAGATAAAGTGGAGAATTTGCAAAATGACAAGGCGGACATGCTGATTTTGTCCTCTGAAACAGGGAAAGAATTTACTGTGACAGACAGCACAAATATGCCACTTGTTTCGTTAAGTGTTTACGGGGAAAGTAACCAGGAAAGTGAGCCGACGCCCGAAACACCAATAGATGTTGCGAGCATCGAAAGCCCAACAATTACAATAACAGACAGCAACGGGGAAAATCCGCAAACAGTAACTCTTGAGGGTATTACATTGAGAGGGCTAAAAAAGGATGATGGCTCCTGGTACGACAGAGACGAGATTATTGTTGATGTAGACAAAGGAACAGTTGCATTGCGTCAAAGCATTTTAGAACAGGTTGTGAGCAGTTCGTGGAATTTTAACAATTATTCGACAAGTGCAACGTTTAGAGGTTCTATAGCGTTAAGACGAGATTACTATAGCTATAACAACCCAACTATTATAGGATTGCTTTGTAATTATACTAAGAATACAATTTCGGGAAAGACGGGGAACGCAGTTAGTTTTTCAAACGCTTATCCGCAAAACACTAATCTTTCTTACAGATATGAATACTTTGGCGTCTCAAATTATGATGAATTTATAGCTTTTCTTAAACAATGCGAGGAGAACGGCAAGCCTTTAACGTGGTATGCTGCGAGGGAAACACCAATTGAAACGGATTATACGGATACCGAGTGGGGACAAGCACTTTTGAGGTTATATACAAGCTATCCCACAACCAATGTTTTGTGCGATACCGATTGCAGTATCACGTATAAGGCAGACACAACAAACGCATACAATAACGTAAAAAATGAGCTTGATACATTAAAGCAAGCGATTATTAGCTTAGGAGGCACGATATAATGTTTAATTTTTCAGAATGGTTAAAGATGGGTATAATTGATGGTTATAAAAAAGGGTTAACTCCTTTTGTTAAGGTTACCGAGCTGACAGCAGCTTATCTTTCAAAAGGGTTTATAACTGAGACTCAGGCGGAAGAAATTATGACGGTTTGCCCTGCACCAATCGCAGAATTAAATTTTAATGAAGAAGGCGAGCAAGGATAAGAATGATGAGCATTTCAAATTTTAAAATAGCGGTCTGTACATTTTTGGGAATGGCAGGGGGATTACTTTCAAGACTTTTTGGCGGTTGGTCGGAAGATATGGTGACTCTTATAATCTTTATGGCAACAGATTATATTATGGGACTTATAGTCGCAGGAGTTTTTAAAAACAGTACAAAATCAGAGACGGGGGCGCTTGACAGTCGTGAGGGCTGGAAAGGACTTTGCAAAAAAGGCGTTATACTTGCTTTTGTGATGATTGCTCACAGAATGGATATTATGCTTGACACAAGCTACATAAGGACAAGTATCGTTATCGGTTTTGTTGCAAACGAGGCACTTTCTATTTTGGAAAATGCTGGGCTTATGGGCTTGCCATTGCCTGCAGTAATCGTGAAAGCGATAGAAGTTTTAAACAAGGGAGCTGAATACGATGAAGATAATTCCGCAGGATTATAAATGGTCGGGGGCTTTAAAAAACCGAAATGAAACAAGCCTTATAGTACTGCATCATTGTGCAGGAGACGGAGATGCACAAAGCATACACAAGCTACACTTAAGCAGAGGTTTTACAGGCATAGGATATCACTTTTTTGTAAGGAAAAACGGAGAAGTCCATAAGGGTAGGCCAATAGCAAGTGTGGGAGCGCATGCGATAGGAGCAAACGACAAAAGTGTAGGTGTTTGTTTTGAAGGGAACTTTGAAAAAGAACGCAGCATGTCAAAGGAACAGAAAAAAAGCGGCAGGGAGCTGATTGCATATCTTAAAAATCTGTACCCTAACGCCAAAATAATTATGCACAAAAATGTCCAGGCAACTGCCTGCCCAGGAAAGTATTTTCCGTTTGATGAAATAAAAGAGGGGGCTAAGGAAATGTCAGTTGATGAAGCTGTTGAAATTGTTCAGGCTAAAGCGGGGCTTGAAAACGAGACAATTGAGTTTTTGCTTTGCTATAAATATGGCGAAGAATTGATGATAAAAATAGCAGAAGCGATGATATAAAAGTCGCTTTGCACTTCGTCGAAGCAGGGGTAAATTTGCCGAAAAACACAGAGCCGATTTGCCCCTCCGCTTATTGACTTTTCAGTTAAAGAAGGGTAAACTTCAAGCAGTTGAAAAAGACTGAAAACTGGAGGGCAATATTATGCTTAAGAGGTTGGAAGAATGTATAACTGGTAAGTACGAAAACAGAATTGCACCATTTTTGTGGCTTCACGGAGAGGATGACAACCTTATTTTTAGGAGTTAGATAAAATCTATGAGTCGGGAAAAGGAAGATTTTTATGAAATTCGTCTGGCAAGAGTAAAAGAGGACTACAAGCTCTATAACGGATATCCGTAGAAAAACAATGAACATTCATTGTTTTTCGCTCAAAGCAAGGCTTTGATAGTAAATTTGCGAAACAAATTTACACGGATTCCGTTGCAACGAGGTCCTCGAAAATTATTTTTT
>JAZNMD010000049.1:0-4555 GCA_045579385.1 Clostridia bacterium | reverse complement strand
TTCTAACTTTTTTCTAACTTTTTTTCTCGCTGTCTTCGCTTGACCACTTCTCGGCACAACTCGTTTATATTACCACACCTCCCCTACCCTTGTCAAGTACTTTTTTTAAAGTTTTTTAAAAAAATTTCAGGCAGAATACCTGGGCTTTTCTTACATATATATAATACATATCATTTTTTTCGAAAGGCTGATTTTATGAATAAAACATTTAAACGATTTTTTTGCTTTTTGTGTGTTTTTTCACTGACAATCTGCACCAATATTAATGCACAGATTGTCAGCCAGGTAAACGCTGACGTTTCAGCTGAGATTGTTAGTGCACCTTCCGCTATTTTAATGGAAGCATCCAGCGGGCAGGTTCTGTATGAATTAAACGCCGATGAGCCTCTTCCGATTGCCAGCGTGACCAAGACAATGACAATGCTATTAATAATGGAAGCTTTAGACTCCGGCAAAATAAAACTGACCGATACTGTACAGACAAGCGAATATGCAGCTTCAATGGGCGGGTCACAAATTTTTCTGGAACCCGGCGAGGAAATGACGGTTGAAGATATGCTTAAGGCAATAGCGGTTGCCTCAGGTAATGACGCAGCTGTTGCTATGGCAGAATTCATCTCCGGCGGAGAACCTGCTTTTGTAGAAGCTATGAACAAACGTGCCACCGAGCTTGGATGCAAAAACACCCACTTTATAAACTGTAACGGTCTGGATGAAACCGCAGAGCATCACAGCAGTGCCAGGGATGTGGCATTAATATCCCGGGAGCTTTTAAAGCATCCTAAAATTCTTGATTATACAACAATATGGATGGACACCCTGAGGGGTGGCGAATTTGGTCTTTCCAACACCAACAAGCTTATCCGTTTTTACAAAGGAGCAAACGGGCTTAAGACCGGCTCAACCTCGATTGCCAAATACTGTCTTTCTGCCACAGCTAAGCGGGACAATATGCAGCTTATTGCAGTTATTCTTGCCGCACCATCAAGTGCAGAGCGTTTCGCCAGTGCAAGCAAGCTTTTGGACTATGGCTTTGCCAATTATTCTGTAGTTAACGCTGCGGAAAAAATAGGTATTCTTGAGAAGCAGGCGATAATTGGCGGAAAGGCAGATTTTCTCACGCCCGTTGCTGACCCCAATACGAGTTTTATCGTAAAAAAGGGCAATCAGGATAAGGTTGAATGTGAGATTTCCATAAATGCCCCTCTGCGTGCACCCATAAAAAAAGGAGAGAAAATTGGAACAGCCACTTTACGTATTGGGGAGGAAAATGTGTCCGTATGTGACATTTTGTCAAATGACGATATTCAGCGTATCGGAATTCCAACAATGTTTCTGGAAGTTTTGAAGCGTTGGATGTGTATTCCGGATACAAAATTGCAAGATTGACAAAAACTACAAAATAGTTTACAATATGTCGTAGTATTATACGGAGGACAGTTGTTATGATAGGAATAATCGGCGCAATGGATATCGAAGTTGAAAGAATAAAATCAAATATGCAAAGCATATCATCAGAAACCATAAGCGGAACTGAGTTTGTTTGCGGAACTCTTTGGGGACTTCCAGCAGTAGTGGCAGTCAGTGGAGTAGGCAAGGTAAATGCCAGCATCTGTACACAAACAATGATTCTGAGCTACGAGCCCAGATTCATCATAAACACCGGAGTTGCCGGCGGTCTTTCAGGCAATCTTAATATTTGCGATGCAGTTGTCGCAACTTCTGTTATTCAGCACGATATGGATACTTCTCCCCTTGGCGACCCAGTGGGATTCATTTCAGGTCTTGACCTTATTGAAATCCCCACCGACGAAGATTTAAGCGAAAAGCTTTTTACAGCCTCGACGGAATCAGGTGTAAAAACAATAAAAGGTAAAATCGTATCAGGCGACCAATTCATAGGCAGTGCTGAGAAAAAGGCTTATCTCAAAAGCTCATTTAACGCCGATGCCTGTGAAATGGAGTCTGCAGCAATCGGTCACACTTGTTATAAGAGCGGTGTTCCATTTGCTATACTACGAACCATATCAGACAATGCAGATGACTCATCCCCGATGGATTTTCCTGATTTTGTGAAAGCAGCAGCAGACAATCTTGAAAAGATTATGAAAATTTTATTTTCCAAGCTATAAATAAAAAAAGCGGAACTGCAGCAAAAACGCTGCAGTTCCTTTTTAGTTGTTTATAGTTTAAAACTATGTTATATATCAGTGTTCACTGCTATATTTTTCTCTGCGGACTCAAACGCCGCTTCCATAACCTTTACAACTCTGAGAGCCTGCTCAGGTTTGATTTTAAGTTCTGCGCCTTCAATAGCAGCAATAAGCTGTTCATAAACAGGGTCAAGATTATCAACCACATCCAAAGGCTCGGTAAGTTCAATAACCTCTACTGTTTCAGGAGATCTGGGAGCCATAGTCTTTGAAGGACCCGCTTTAACCTTTTTGATTTCTACTTCCCATTCGCTGTCGTCTTTGAGCTTTCTTACGACTTTTCCCGTGCCATCCCATTCGTTGACAACCATAGTTCCCTCAGTTCCGAGAACATAAAATCTGTCGTGCTTTATAAAGCTGTTTGTAGAAATTTCAATATGTGCTGTAAGTCCGCTTTCAAAGGTAAATGTAAGTCTGAAATTGTCATCAACTTCAGGATAGTTAATGCTGTACATTTTACAGAAAACATTAACAACCTTTTCAGGTATCATATACATTAACTGGTCGATAAGATGAACTCCCCAATCATACATCATACCGCCGCCCAGAGCTTTTAACGCTCTCCAGCCTGCAGGCACTCCGCGGGAGCCTTCAACCCTTGACTCTATCACATATGGTTTCCCGATAAGGCCTTTATCTATGGCACGCCACATACTGATAAAATCACGATTTACACGTCGATTCTGGTCAACGGTAAAAATACGGTCACATTCCTTTGAAACCTTTATTATTTCAACAAGTTCTTCAGAATTCATAGTAACAGGTTTTTCACATATAACGTGCTTTCCTGCACGAAGAGCCTCAATTGACAAATCTTTGTGTGTTTCGTTGGTTGTGGCGATAAGTACAATATCTATTTCTGGGTCAGCAAGAAGCGCCTCCTTAGACGGATACGCAATATAGCCCTGTTCTTCCGCAGCATCCATGCGGGCTTTGTCTATATCAAAAACACCTTTAAGTTTTGCCCTTACATTCCCTTTTTCAAGCTGTTTGCGGTGATTGCCTGCCATACCGCCATAGCCTATAATTCCCAAGTTATATATTCTGTCTACGCCCACCACATTTCACCTGCATTCTCATAAATCAAAACTTCTTTAAGAAAGGCTATCGCCTTTTCCAAACCTTCTTTTGGACTCATAAGTCCATCTTCGTGTTCTATGCTGATTGCACCATCATATCCCACGCATTTAAGAGCGCTGATAATATCATTCCATTCGCTTTTACCATGTCCGTAGCCAACTGTGCGGAATACCCATGAACGATTTAAAATATCCCCATAATTGTCAGTATCAAGAACGCCTTTAACGCTTGTATTTGCTTCATCAATACGGGTATCCTTTGCGTGAAAGTGATAGATTGCATTTTCCTTGCCCAATGCCTTTATAGCCTCAACAGGGTTTATACCCTGCCAGAAAAGATGGCTGGGGTCAAAGTTCGCACCGATAATATCGCCCACCGCAGCACGAAGCTTAAGCAAAGTTGTGGGATTGTATACCATAAAGCCGGGATGCATTTCAAATGCAATTTTGTTTATACCGTGTTCTTTGCAGAATTCTGCAGTTTTCTTCCAGTACGGTATAAGCACTTCATTCCACTGCCAATCCAGGATTTCAAGGTAATCGTTTGGCCATGCACAAGTTACCCAGTTGGGATTTTTGCTGTTTTCTGAATCCCCGGGACAGCCTGAGAACGTAATTACAGTTTCAACCCCCAGTTTCTCAGCAAGAAGCACTGCATTTACAAAATCATCATGAAATTCCTTTGCGATTTCTGTATTTGGATGTACTGGATTTCCGTGACAAGCAAGAGCAGAAAGCTCGAGATTGTTTTCCTTAAGCAAATTTTTCAAGTGTTCAATTTTTTCGGGATCTTCCAGAAAATCTTTAGCATCACAAAGAGCCTTGCCGGGATATCCCCCCACACCAAGTTCCATACTGTCAACGCCAAGTGATGAAAGATACTTGATTGCATCTTCCAAAGTCATACTGTTAAGAACAGGTGACATTACTGATAATTTCATACTTTATTCCTCCATGTCGTATTTATTTTGTAGATTCAATTTTCTCATTTTTATACAATTATATCACGCATCCCTAGAAAAAGCAAGAAGAAATATCCCCCCGTATAACGGGGGGTATTTCATTTTCGGGCATAGCCCTACCCTCTACTGGCTGCGCACAAGTGCGTTTTTATATTGGTCCGCCAGCCATGCAACTGTTACCTGCTACCCATAAATGGGTTGTTTCTTCGCAGGCTTCCCCTTGAGGGCGCTGATTGCCGGTGGCAATCGTTTAGCGCTGCCCGAGGCGAGAGCCGAGACAGCTGTCGAGCAAGGCGAGACT
>JAZNMD010000048.1:0-2389 GCA_045579385.1 Clostridia bacterium | reverse complement strand
CTATCCGCTGACTGAAAAACACGGATCGATTTCGAAAAAACTTGCGGTATGGATCGATTTTGTAAGGGTGAGCCAAGTCTTTAGGTCGATTTAGATCCGACCGAGAAAAAACGAGAAAAGCGGAGATTTCGAGAGATTTCTCCGCTTTTTTTGGCCCTAACTTTTTTCGAATTTCCATAGATCCATTTTCGATTTTTCTTCGAGTCGAAGGATTCGAACTACCGAAAACGCACTTTTTCATGAATTGAATACGGAACACAAGCGACCGGAAGGACTTGAACCCACGACAGGGTCTCAAATTCTTCCAGTTTTTTACGCTCATCACAAATTGTTTACAAATAGTCCCTTCCAAAACAGCTCCATCCCTTCTCCGATAGGGATCGAACCCACGAAACCCTAAAAAAAGTTTTTTTCGAAATAGATCCATTGAGCCGACAAAAGGATTCGAACCAGCGAATCCCAAATATTGCCCCACTGAAGACAAAGAAAAAGCCACGGATCATAAAACCCGTGGCAAAAACTTTTTTCTCATCGATAGATTGGAATTTCATTTTAGAATAAACCTCTGTTATATTTGAATTGGGCATATAGAATAAGAACTAATCCAATTAACACACCTACTCCTATTGCCAATCCACTCGCCGCAAGGTATCCTAATGCTTGTATGACTGCACCAGCAATTATAGCAACACCGACAATAAGCGTTCCAAGACCGACGAACATACAATACGCCTTTTGGTTTTCCTTCGTGACCTTACGGCGATTGTACCAATGGATCGTGCCGATATTTCCGCACATATTGAATATGCCGAGCATCACGCAAATAATACCTAAGCCTAACTGAACCAAGCTCTCTCGCAACGGTTCAATGAAGATGAACCCCAATATAAACAGACCGATGGCGCAACCTGCCGCAAAACCGATAATGATCTTTTTCTGTTGGTCAATAGTTTTATTCTTTGAAACAAAAATCTCTTCGTTGCTCTTGTTTGGTATCAAGTCATCGATGCTGATACCGAAATAGTCAGCTAACAGTTTGAGCGAATCGTCATTTGGCAATCCCAAGCCGTTCTCCCATTTTGCAACGGCAGAGCGTGAGATATGTATATCGGCCGCGAGCTTTGTTTGCGAGATACCTTTTTCGTTCCGCAGTTGTCTTAATTTTTCGGAAAACTCCATAGAAACACCTCCGTTCTCTCGGAACATATTATATCATATTTTCGTCCAAAAATCTACCCTTTGAAGTGTTACTTTGATAGGTTACGCTGTTACTTTAGTAAATAACAGCTCAAAAACAAATATTCTTTCTACATAGCCAAATGCTTATCAGCCAAGCGTTTGGCTTTTTTTTATTGCAGAAAGGATGATAACAGATGAATGCGATTATTTCAAACGGCAACTACCATTGGCTTTACATAGCGTTCCTAAATATGATTCTGAATACAAAAAGGCGAAGACAGTTTCCAGTCTTCGCCCCTTTGTTAATCGTATTCGGGATAATCAGGAGCCCAATCTACAAAGCCCATTTTTTGATAACGTCTATCAGCATTATGACGTTGCTGATGGGTCTTGTGCTTGGGGTTCAACTGATTACTGTGGTTATTCGCATTAGCCCGATACGCCTTGTTATTCGGGTTATTTTGATTAGCCCAGTTATCAAGTTGCTCCTTGGTGTGTGTCTTTCCAGATACCTTTTTCACAGCAATGCTCCTTTCTGAGCCAACAAAAAAGCACGAGCTTTTTAGCACGTGCAGAAAAACACTTTTCTATCGCTCTACACGCACCAAAACAAAGCCATCCTCTTTTTATGGCTCTTATTTTGTGGTGTAAAGCTGTGAAACGTAGGGGAACTACTAAAAAGTCACGCGCAACTATTGTCTCAACCTCTGACGAGCATTTGGATAAGGTTAATAAGTTTCACATTTTACTCATTTGTCTGTAAGTTCCCAAAAATATCCCGGCACCGCATTCAAATGCTCGTTGTTTGAAAATTTAAGTGGCTTGATATTTGATAAGGTTGCTTACACGAGTATTATATCACATCTTCAACAGGAATTCAACCCTTTTTGGTAAATTAACAAATGCAATTGACATTTGGCGCGATTTATGTTATAATATATCCGTTAAATTGTGAAAATCAAATTTACATAGATTCGTTTGCAGGCATGATGTTAAGTCTCCGGAAGACAGCGGGTAAGACTAACATTCCATCATCACCAAGGGATAAGTCTATTCGCTGACTTGAAAACATGGATCGATTTCAAAAAAATTAGGCATACGGTTCGAAATTGACCGCCTCTGCCAAGATGTAAAAATCCGAACCTCCAGCCGATAGGCGATGGGTTCGGATTTTTAGTTATGCTTTGATAAATGATAATGATTGATTTTT
>JAZNMD010000047.1:0-6744 GCA_045579385.1 Clostridia bacterium | reverse complement strand
TAAAGACGTTGTCTATAAATGAAAAAACAAGAATGCAAATGGAAGGAGCTTCTTATTTGCTTTGGAATCAGACGTTGTTTAAAGGAGTCAGGGGCGTTGAGGCAAGACACTGTGTTTATATTTCTACCACTGGCGAAGTAAATGATGAATTGTATGATTCATTTAAATATAACGATGAGCAGATAACTGACCTTGATACAGCTGTTGCAAGATTGAACGAAGTTTATGAAAGCTCTTTTAAAAGACTTATTAAGTATCTGAACGGAAGAACTGCAGTAATTCCACTGAGCGGTGGACATGACTCGCGTTTGGTGGCATATTATCTTATTAAGTTGGGTTATAAAAATATTGTTGCGTTCAGCTATGGAGACCCTAAAATTCAGGATTCGATGATATCCAAAAAGGTTGCAGAGACTCTTGGAATAAGATATTATTATATGCCTTATACCAGATTTAACGTGAGAAAAACTTATAAAAAGTACCACAAAGAATATATTGATTATGCATCAAACGGAGTTTCTGTTCCAGGATTTCAAACATGGTGTGCAGTTTGCTGGCTTAAAGAAAAAGGTATCATTGACGAAAACAGCGTTTTCTGCCCGGGATATGGGGGAGTTCTTCCTGGTCACTACGTAAACCCGTTGTTTATGGATAATGAGTTTGTGGAGAAAGAGAAGTTGATAAAACATATTGAAGAGGAATTTTTTGCTCCGCTTCACAGGTTGTATCCGGAGTATTACCAGGAATTCAAGCAAGAGCTGCTTGAAAGAAAAGATATAAGCGAATTACCTGAAAGTATTCCTGCCAAGCAGGCAGCAGAATTTTTTGAACGTTGGATTTATTGTGAAGATCAAACAAAAGGCATTCAAAATGCTACAAGGATTTATGAACTTTACGGAGCAAAATGGGCGACTCCATTTTTTGAAAAGGCTCAATTTGAAATCTGGGCAAGTATTGATAATTCATTAAGATATAAAAATGTTGCTTTTAAGGAAATGGAGAAGGGACTTTTGACAGGACCGATAGCAGATGTTCCGTTTACCGGGTCAAAGGAAACGGTAAAGGTTCAGAAAAATCGCAGTTTTATTCAAAAGTGCTTAAATATGCTTGATACGTGCTTATTTCCACGGAAACATCATTATATGAATGTTTTTGTTCCGCTTGCAACCCATTGGTACAATACTGTTTTCAAACGAATATCTAGCCCGAGATATTATCTTCAAAAGGAGTATTTTAAGTATTTAAAAACGATTAAATAGTGTAAGAGGTGTTATATGAAAAAAATCGGCATTTTAACATTTCATCGCAGTATTAATTATGGTGCGTATGTGCAGTGTTTGTCTTTGTCACATTTCCTTGCAGAAAAGTATCCCGATTGTAAGGTTGAAGTTATAGACTATGAAAGCAAGTTTATGCGCGATAATTATGTTCCCAAGATTTCTCTTTCTTATATAAGGCATCCGTTAATCTTTAAGGCTAAAAAGAAACAATACAAATGTTTTAAAGATGCTTTGAGGTTTTTGCCATTATCGAATAAGTATTTCGCTTTTGACGGAACAGATGAAAAGCTTGGACAATATGTTTCGGAGAATTACGATATAGTTGTTGTCGGGAGTGATGCGGTGTTTAATTGGTTGAAGCGTGGGTTCCCGAATCCGTATATATTACCATTCAAAGATGTTAAAAAGCTTAGTTATGCAGCTTCTGCCTATGGTATGCCGCTTGAAAAAATAAGTGATTCCACCATGGCGGCTTTTGGGGAATATCTAAAAGATTTTAGTTTTGTCGGGGTGCGTGATGATTATACAAGTGATCTGATAAGACGTGCCGAGGCTCAGACCGAGCCTGTATTTACCTGCGACCCGACGGTTTTCCTTGATATTGAATATGTGTTGATGCTTCTGGGGCATACAAAGGAAAGCTTTAAAGAATATATTTACAAGAAATTTAAGCTTCCAAAAGATAAAAAACTTGTTGGCGTTATGGAAAGCAACAGCGATGCACTCAAAGCAATAAAAAGCAAATACGGGGAAGAGTTGTTTTTTGTTGGTTTTTACAGCTACACAAAGGGTGTGGATAAATTCATCGCCGACATTAGCCCTCTTGAGTGGGCGCTTTTATTCGGATTGTTTGAATTTACCATAACAAATTATTTCCACGGAACGCTTTTGTCCTTAAGAAACAATACACCTGTTCTAAGTTTTGACCGCACGAGTTTCAGCAAAACAAATGAGGGCAAGATTCACGATGTTATGAGGAGGATGGATTTGCTGGACTGCTTGTTTGAGGGACAGTATACAATTGAATCGGTTGTTGATCAGGCTGATAAAATTATGAAAACCTGCGGCGAATACAAGAAAAAGATTGCTGAAAATATAGATAGTCTTAAAGACAGCAAAGCTACATTTGAAAGATATATGGAGGAGTTGCTGTGAAGAAGGTATGGAAAGCTGGTATGAGTTTTGTCAAAAAAACCTTTGCAATGATTATTGGGTGGATTTTTTATGACCGCAAATACCTTAAAGGGAAATATTTTGACAAGCGTAGTTATTCTGACGGATGGCGTTGGTTAATGGAAACAGTTTTTATGCAAAAGATTATAGGCATTAACAGAAAAATTCCGTTTCCCGTAACGTTTCGTGCAACTGTTCTGGGATGGCAGAATATACAGTTTGATAAAGATAATATTACAATTTTTCAAAAAGCGGGCAATTATTATAATGCATCGCAAGCTAAGATTATTGTAGGAAAAGGATGTTTCATTGCGTGTAACGTGGGGATTATAACAGCCAATCACGATCCGCATAATTTGTCGAACCATCTGCCTGCCAAGGATGTTGTAATAGGAGCTAACTCGTGGATAGGGATGAATTCCATAATTCTGCCAGGGGTGGTGCTTGGCGAAAACACAGTTGTAGGGGCAGGCAGTGTTGTTACAAAAAGCTTTCCGGAAGGCCATTGCGTAATTGCGGGGAATCCGGCAAGATTGTTAAAGAGATTAGATTCGGGTGGTGAAAGCGATAATGACGGTGCTGAATGACGAAAGTTTGTGCACGGGTTGCGGCTTGTGTGAACAAATTTGTCCTAAAGGGTGTATCACTATGAAACCCAAAGAGGGAGGGTTTTTGTATCCCAGTATTGATAGCGACAAATGCGTGAATTGTAATTTATGCCGCAATAAATGTCCAATAAATCAAATAAAAATGAAAAATATGCCTCTTAAGTCATATGCGTTTAAAGATAAAATTGAAAAAGAACGGGTAAGAAGTGCATCAGGAGGTGCGGCGTCGGTTTTTGCAAAAGCGGTGCTTAAAAATGGCGGTATATATACAGCAGTTCGGTATGATGAGGATTTTAATGTAATTCACGATGTTTGCGCTGATATAGGCGAGTTGGATTCATTCCGTGATTCTAAATATGTTCAAAGCAGTACAAGCGGAATATTTGAGAAAATAAAATCAGCTCTTGATGAGGGCAGGCAGGTGGTTGCAACGGGCACACCTTGTCAGATTGCAGCAATTCAGAATTATCTTGGACAAACTTATGATAATTTAATTTTATGCGATTTGATTTGTCATGGCGTTCCATCGCCTTTGGTCTTTAAATGTTATTTGAAGTCAACAGAAAGAGCAAAAGGCAAAACTATAAAAAGCTTTTATTTCAGAGACAAGACAAATGGCTGGCGCAAAAGCAATGTCAAAATTATCTTCGACGATAATTCTGAACAAATTATCAGCAGGAGGGACTGCGATTTTTATCGTTTGTTCGGCAATAATATGATATTCAGAAAGAGCTGTCATTCATGTAATTTCAGAGAGTTTAACACCTCAGCCGATATAACAATCGGGGATTATTGGGGGATAGAAAAGAAGTATCCTGATTTTGCTGACGAAACCGGATGCTCGGTGGTAATAATAAATACCGAAAAAGGACAACGGTTTTTTGACAACATTAAAGATAAAGCTGAGATATTGGAAACGGAGACGACGTTTGCAATCGAGACACACCCCAAGTTGCTTCACAGCATTACAGAAAGCGTATTCAGAACAAAATTTTTTAAAGTCTTAAAGGCTGATGGCAGCGGGTACAAAAAGGCGGTTAATACGTTTTTGAATAATGGATTAGTGAGTAAAAGTAAACGCTTTATAATAAAATTATTAACAAGGAGAAAACAAAATGATTAATGTAATAGGACTTGGATACATAGGACTTCCTACAGCACTTATGATGGCTGCACACGGAGTGGAGGTTGTCGGAACGGATTACAATAAAGAGCTTGTTGCAACATTGAATTCAGGGAAAACCACCTTTAAGGAGGACGGGCTTGACGAGCTTTTTGCCGAAGCAGTAGGTAAGGGCATTAAATTCACAACGGAATATCAGGTAACAGATACATATATTGTTTCAGTGCCGACACCATATGATAAGTTTTCCAAAAAGGTAGATGCGTGTTATGTGGTTTCTGCGGTAAAAACCATAATGGACGTTTGCCCCAAGGGTGCAACAGTGGTTGTTGAATCTACCGTGTCCCCCGGAACTATCGATAAATACGTGCGTCCTGTTATTGAGGAAAACGGATTTGTAATTGGCAAGGACATAAACCTTGTTCATGCACCTGAAAGAATTATTCCGGGTAATATGGTGTACGAGCTGCTTCACAACAACCGCACAATCGGGGCTGATGATAAAGCAATCGGGGAAAAGATAAAGGAGTTGTATGCAAACTTCTGTCAGGGCGAGATAGTTGTGACAGATATAAGAACAGCGGAGATGACAAAGGTTGTTGAAAACACTTTCCGTGCGGTTAATATTGCGTTTGCAAATGAGCTTGCTAAAATATGCAGGCACGACAATATGGACGTATATGAAATTATAAAGATATGTAATATGCATCCAAGAGTAAATATACTTCAGCCGGGTCCGGGTGTAGGCGGTCACTGTATCTCTGTTGACCCATGGTTTTTGGTGGGAGACTATCCGAGTCTTGCAAAGGTAATAGACGAGTCAATGAAAACAAATGATGGTATGCCTGATTTTGTGCTTAACAGAATATATGAAATAATGAAAGAGAATAACATAACAGATTTTTCAAGAGTAGGGCTTTACGGACTTTCCTATAAGGAGAATGTGGATGACCCGAGAGAATCGCCCACGCTTCAGCTGCTTGAAAGTCAGGAAAGGCATCTGGCAGCCCCGATAAAGAGCTATGACCCGTATTTTGAAGCTGACCTTGTACCAAATCAGTATCACGATTTTGACAAGTTTTTGGAGGACACTGATCTGGTTGTAATTATGGTAAGCCACAACCAGATTAAGGAGAATATGGATAGGCTTAAGGGTAAGGTTGTATTGGATACCAGAAAATGCTGTGAATTGCCCGGAGTTTACAGATTGTAAACGGGAAATAGTTTATACATTTAAAGGAGGTGTTGCTTGTCGTGAAAGAAAGATTGAATTATTTGTTGTTTTCGCTTATAAGCTCGGCTCTTTTTGACAAAGAGATGAGCGAAGAAGATAAGCTTTTCGCCCGCGAGGTCTCTTTTGAGGAGATTACACAAATTGCTGAAAAACACGATTTAGCGCACCTGGTTGCGTTTGCTCTTTTAAACAACAATCTGATAAAGGAAGAAGATAAGCTAAAGGCGGAAAAGCTTGTTTTCAAGGCGGTATATCGATTTGAAAAATTAAGCTTTGAATATGAGCGTGTTTGCGAGGCTTTTGAAGAGGCAGAAATTGCATTTTTGCCTTTAAAGGGTGCGGTAATCAGAACCTATTATCCTGAGCCTTGGATGAGGACAAGCTGTGATATTGATATTTTGGTAAAGAATGAGGAGCTTGAAAAGGCAAAGACCTTGCTTGTTGCTCAATACGGTTATCAGGTCTTTAAGCAAGGTGCCTACGATGTGGAGTTACGTTCCCCGAATGATGTGCCTGTGGAACTTCACTTTTCATTGTTTGAAGAGGAACATCCGGGCAAATATGACGAGGTATTGTTAAACGTATGGGATAATGCTTGCCCGGCAGATGGCAAAAAGTATCAGTATAAGCTTTTGGATGAATATTTTTATTACCATCACATTGTGCATATGGCAAAACATTTTCTTATAGGCGGGTGTGGTATAAGACCTCTATTGGATTTATACATACTTAATCACAATATACCGGCAAACCGGGAGGGAAGAAGCAGATTGCTTGAAGAAGGCGGTGCCTTAAAGTTTGCAGAGGAAATGGAGCTTGTTTCGGAGGTGTGGTTCGGAGAAAAATCTCACACTGGCTTGACAAAAAATATTGAGGCGTTTATAATATCCGGCGGAGTGTATGGTTCTCAGGAAAATGGGATAGCGGTTTCCCAGATTAAAAAAGGGAATAATTTCAGATATATAGCTGCACGAATCTGGGCGCCATACAGGGAAATGAAGCTTCAATACCCGATTCTCGGAAAATACAAGTGGTTGCTGCCTGTATACGAAATCAGACGTTGGTCCCGATTGGTCTTTTGCAACAGATTGACCGACTCGGTTCAGGAGCTCAAAACCAGCTCGCATATATCAAAGGACAAAACTGCAGAGACAAAAGAGTTGCTTGAGCAATTGGAATTGTAAATTAGGCATTGTAAAGATAAAAAGCGTTTGCTTCTGCAAACGCTTTTTTTGTATAACGAAAACCACGCGTGAGCCTGCGTGGTTCAAAAGAGGTTTGCCGATGAACAGATAACAAATTAGAATTTAGAAAAAAGCAGTGTGA